>JALFYG010000106.1 GCA_022784805.1 Spirochaetales bacterium | reverse complement strand
TTTTATGGAACGCTATAAACAGTTCCGGACAGAGGTCATTGAAACGATTACTGGGTACAAACTTCCAGTTATTACACTTGGAAGGGAAACGCCACGTGAAGCAGTCTGCAAGGTGTTTGAGAATGTAAATACCGGTGGCGTTGCACTTACTGTGTTTGAGTTAGTTACAGCAACATTTGCAACATACGAATTTGATCTGAGAAAAGATTGGGAAGAGTGTAGGGATGTTATCTGGGGCAAGAATGAGCCTCTTAACACAGATGTGATGAAGGGCGTTGATGAAACGGCATTCTTGACCACGATTACTCTGTATACCAGCTTTTTCGCTGATACGGCTACAACCTGTAAGAAGAAGGATGTGCTGGGGCTGGAGTTTGAATCATATCAGGCAAACAAGGCTGCTGTTCTTGAGGGATATAAGATGGCAAGGAAGTTCCTGTTTAGCCAGTATGTATTTAGAATGAGGGATCTTCCATATACGACACAGCTTATTCCTCTTGCGGCAATATGTGCAGTGATTGGAAAGAGTAGCTTCAATCTGCCACAGACACAGAAAATACTTGCACGCTGGTTCTGGTGTGGAATTATGGGTGAAATGTATGGCGGTGCAAATGAAACCAGATTTGCAAATGACATAGAGGATGTCGTTGCGGCTATTCAGGGAAGTGATTGAAGGTGCGATGGGAAAGACTATTTCCGATAAAGGGTCAGAACAGACGATTAACAGCTATGGGGTGAGCTTGGAAGATTAATTCAAGGAACTAGGGTAGCATGGAAGATACCAATATAAAACAGATGCTGAAAGAATTTAAATAGAGCTCTGACTTTGGCACAGGAGTTTATAAGCCCTGAACTACGTGAGCATGAATCGTAAAAAAGAGAAATTGTGAGTAAGGATGTGAATTTTATGCAGCATTTGCTGTTAGGAAATGGTATTGATATTCAGTTTGGTGGTCCAGCATACACAAGTAGATATATCATTAAAAGAATAAAATATAAGGAAGCTTGATGAAAAGCATACCACTCTTGTAGCAGAATTTTATGCCACGAACCTCTGTAGGAATACGCTGTTTGATGGTAGTCTTGACTGCAGTATCAACATCCCACCAAAAGGCTGTTATCATAGGATTTGAATTTCGCCAGGAATCTACCAGTGGTTGCAACTCTTCTTCGGTCAAGCCCATCTCCAGTGCGCCCATGGATTTCAGTGCGCCGACTGATCCGCCATATCCCAGGGCAAGCTCGGCGATTTTACCTTTCTGCCTGAGGTGAGAGTTTACACCATGCTTTTCAACAGGCACGCCAAACATCTGACTTGCTGATGCACAGTAGATATCTTTTCCTTCGGCAAATACTTTGGAACGCCAGACTTCACCTGCAAGGTGCGCAAGAACTCTGGCTTCGATAGCAGAGTAGTCGCTTACGATGAATTTGTATCCCGGTCTTGCAATGAAGGCTGTACGAATCAGCTGGCTTAAGGTGTACAGGATCATCCTCTGAATTGTAAGATTTGAAGTATTCGGGATGATGCTTCCGGAGCCAGTTGGACAAACAGACTCTTTCGAAGGAGGCGTTAAAAGCCCATTTTGTTATATTCTCATCAGATAGTGCTTCCAGGATTTCTGTTGGTATTTCATCACCTGTAGTAAGGTCATAGACTATTACAGGTCCATTATCAACAGAAACGCCGAAGAGCAGTATTTCAAAACTATCAGACTCAGCGTACTTGTAAGCTCCACACTTGGAGATATCTACATCGCTATATGTCTCTAAATCAATTGACAATTCTTTTATCATAATCTTTTTCCTTTACAAAAATGGCAGCGGCACTTTGTAGGTACCGCCACCTGGTGATTAGTTCTTGTCAGTTTCTTCGGTTTTTGGCTTGAACCATTTCGGACAGAGCCAGTGGAGGAAGCGCTTTACTACGCCGAGGAACCAACGCCATACCGCTATTACGATCATCATCCAGAAGCAAAAGCAGATGCCGAAAAGAGTTCCATCAATAAGTGCATTCATAAATTCGTTCAATAATTCTTTTGTCATAGGTTGTCACCTTGCCCTTTCTTAAATAGTGAGATAGAAATGCTCCAAAGTTAGTCGTTCTGCTTGTCAGGCAAGCTTTCCATGCGTTTCGCATGATATTCCAGGTCGCGCTTTTCACGCTTCTTTTCATAGATTATTCCCTGGATAGTAGAGAGGAGTAAGGATATTCCTGTGCTTCCCCCAATAATAAGAAGTGCGATTGCCAGAATTAGTTCCATAGCTGTTTTCATAATTTTTCACCATACCTTTCTTTGAATTGGCGGCAGGCTTGTCCTACCGCCTTAGTTGTCATGTAGTTATTAGGAGAGGAAATCATCCTCTTCCTCGGATGCGAAGTCATCTTCAGCACGAGATTTACCACCGAGAGGCTCACCGTCACGAATCTTCTGGAGATTGTTGAGACCGCAGGCAATTCCTTTATTACCATTGCTGTTGAAGGCATAGAGATTGATGCTGGCTCTGCCGTACACTCCGGAATACACTTCGGATCTCTCAAGGATAGGCTGACGGTCTGCATCAACGATGCCGGGTGCGGATGCACTGTTGGCGTTGATGAAGTAT
>JALFYG010000248.1 GCA_022784805.1 Spirochaetales bacterium | reverse complement strand
CGATGTGACGCCACCTGTGTGTCCTCCCGTTCCGGCGGGAAGTGAAACTGCAGGAATCAAAGCTGGGAGGCCGATTGCATCGGTCGCTGGAACCTGTGGGCAGTCACAAACCCCGATGGCTCTGCCACGTGGGTAGTTGATCGTTACTATCCTGTTTGAAGGTAGAAAAACTCTTACTTTCTTATTGATAACGAATCAACCAGCGTCAAGCATTCAACGCTTTGCCTTTCTATTTTCAGCAGCCAAGATCTTCATTTCTTCCATCAAAGCCTTGTCGACACTTCCCTTTGTTTCTTTTTCCTCTGTGTAATCGGCAACAACCTTGCAGGCTTTTGCCAGTTTATGAGATTGGGCTCGGATACGAGAGCTTAAGCTTTCCATGACCACAAGTAGTTTATTGGGATACTTTTCAATATAAGAAGGGAATGATTCTTTATCTACGATAGTGACTATGGTTTCTTCAGCAGCCACACTGGTCATAGTGCGGGGCTTTCCCTCAATGACTCCAAGTTCTCCAAAGACTTTTCCTTCGGGGACTATTGAGATGAGTTTACTTTCATCTGTCTTGTAATCGATATAGAGATGAACTGTTCCATATTTGACAAAGAAGACTTCACTTGCTTCTTCGTCTTGCCTGTAGATGATGTCACCTTTCTTATATTTAGCGTCTCTTATCATATTACTTACTGCCTTTGCCTAGCTTAATGATCCGTGCCAGACGATCAAAGAAAGACTCATCATGGCTCTCTTTGTCCAGGGAAATATACTCGTCGATAGTATGATAGACTTCATGTAGTTCATTACCTATTTCTCTTAACCTTGCACTCATCTGTGTGAGAATCACCATGTTTTCTTCAGGATGCTGAGAGAGATAAGAACCAAACTCATCCCCTTCAATTCTTTCCAAGACTGCGTCTTCTTTGGCAATTATTGTTGCTGAACGGGGAATAGCCTCAATTAACTCCAAATGCCCAAAGTATTGACCTTCTGTCTGATTCTTCAGCAGCATTTCAGTATCTTTTCCATAGTTGATGATTACAGAAACAGCACCTTTTTTTATGAGATACATAGCCATCTCGAAGCTATCTTCGAGATAAACAATCTCTCCTTTCTTATATTCTACGACTTTGGGCATATTGGTTCCTTTTCTCTGATTATAGCATTGATAAACTTGTTTCAAATAGGGAATCACGGGCATTTTGCATCAGAAAAACGGATAGATTTCATCGTGGAAAGAAGTAGCTTTTATATTGTTTCAACTTTTATGGATTCTATGTATTCCTTCAGATTTTCTGGCATAGGAGGAAGATCAAGACCCTTGGAGAGACAATAGACACAATACTCCCTATAGTGGCTGTTTCTGATGACAGAGATCGAGCTATTGGGCCTCGAAATGACATATTCCCAGTTTATTTCAGCATCTACTATATCTTCCAATTTATCTTCATCCACCCAAGTAGGAACTAAGCCCAGGAAAACTTCTCCCTTATCAAAATCATTATTGCAATACCCTTTGATGGAGCATCTGGAATAATAGTCGCCCCAATGCTTTTCGAAATAATACTCATCTATCACAAGAAAAGGTTCTTCTGGCTCTACAATGAGACCACACTCTTCCCTACACTCTCTGATTACTGCGTCTCGTATTGATTCATTTTCTTCAATACCACCACCAGGAGTAAGGTACTGGTTTCTCTTGGATAGATATGAAAAGAGATACTTGCCATCCTTCTCTATCAAGGCTCTGGCACCTCTTCTTTCTGTTGTATAAGGGATATCTCTTTCTTTTCCAATAATTTCCAGTCTGATCATCTTTTCCTCCGTCTAATCAATCTATCAAGTTATCACACTTATCAAAAAACATGGTATTATTTCATGAATTTTTATTTCGGAATTGATGGTGGTGGAACTAAGTCAAGAATTATTGTCGAAAGAGACGACAAGGTCATTATTGAGTCCATGGTTGGAAACACCACTAACCCATATGCAGTAGGCCTGGATAAAGCTTGCTGTAATACAAGAGATTTAATCCTCTCCGCCCTCGATAAAGCAGGATACATGAAAAAAGACAAGGTCTATGGATGTAAAGAGTGGCGGTTTCGGCTGGAGGCTGGGAGATGAGGGCTCCGGATGGTGGATAGCCAAAGAAGCCATAAGAAGAACACTGAAATATAGCGAAGGAAGAGATATCGAGACGAAGATGACTGAAGATCTGATACGTTTCTATGGCTTAGAAAACTTAAAGTCTTTTGTAACACTACTCAATAGCGATACAACGGAAAAAGGAACAATAGCAAAGGGTTCGTCTTTGGTTTTGGAATATGCTGAAAAAGGAGATCCTCTTGCTTTTTCCATCATTGAAGAAGGAGCAGATGAGCTTTGTTCTCTTGTAGAGTGTACTTATAAAAGAACAGGAAATAAGAAACTTGTTCTTTATGGTGGTGTCCTGGAAAATAGCGAAAGATATAGACAACTTGTGATTGATAAAATCACATCCCGCCTTCCAGAAATTGAAATACTACCCTCCCCTATTCGTTCCTCTCTTGAAGGTGCCTTGGCCTTGGCTAAAGATGTTAAAATCTCCACCTGACTTTTGGGCCAAGTGGAGAAATTTTCAAAGGAGGTTGCGCTTGTTTAGTTGCCTTTATAAGCCTTCTTAAGAATCTCAATCATGTCTTTGACCATTGGGACTCTTGGGTTTGCGGGTGAGCACTGATCTTCATATGCTCTGACTGCGATTTTCTCGAGACTATTGTTCCACTCTTCCTCTCCAATTGAGCATGAAGCGAAGTTAGGATCAAGTCCGATTTCCTTCATCAAGTTAGTTACAGCTTCAGCAAGTGATTCCACACCTTCTTTTGGAGTTGAAGCCTTGAGACCAAGAAGCTTTGCTATCTCCTGATATCTTTCATCTGCATTCCAAGTATTGTACTTAGGCCATACTGAGAGCTTAGTTGGAACTTCTCCATTGTATCTGATTACATGAGGAAGCAGGATACCGCAAGCATATCCATGTACCACATGGAATTCTGCTCCTACTTTATGAGCCATGGAGTGGTCCATACCCAAGAATGAGTTGGCGAATGCCATACCTGCAATAGTTGCAGCATTGTGCATCTTCTCTCTTGCCTCCAGATCGTTTGGACCATCCTTTACTGCTCTTGGAAGATACTTGAACACCAACTGGATAGCCTTGAGACAGAGACCATCTGTAAAGTCATTGGCAAGTACTGATACATAAGCCTCTATTGCGTGAGTAAGTACATCCATACCTGTCATGGCTGTGGAGCGGGCAGGAAGATGTGTAGTGAACTCTGCGTCCACAATGGCGATTGTAGGAGTCAAGGAGTAGTCTGTGAGAGGGTACTTCTTTCCATTGGCCTTATCAGAGATGACTGCAAATGGTGTGACTTCAGAACCGGTTCCGGATGTTGTAGGGATACAGATGAGTTTTGATACTCTTCCCAGTTCAGGATACTTGAATGCTCTCTTTCTGATATCCATAAACTTCTGCTTCAAGTCATCGAAGTTTACTTCCGGATGCTCATAGAAGAGCCACATTCCCTTTGCAGCATCCATTGACGAGCCACCGCCAAGGGCAATGATAGTATCTGGCTTGAAGGCATTCATCAGCTGGACGCCTCTTCTTACTGTCTCGATATCTGGATCTGGCTCTACATCGCAGAAGAGCTGGACTGAAACAGGAGTTCTTCTCATATTAAGCTGATCCGTGATTTTGTTTACAAATCCGAACTCTACCATTGATCTATCTGTGACAATGAAGACTTTGTTTATGTTTCTGCAAGACTGCAGGTACTGGATTGAGTTTCTCTCGAAGTATATCTTCTGTGGAACCTTGAACCACTGCATAGTATTTCTCCTCTTTCCTACCTTCTTTACATTCAACAGATTGACTGCTGATACGTTTCCACCGATGCTGTTTCTTCCATAGGAACCACAGCCAAGGGTGAGGGATGGGAGGAAGGAGTTATAGACGTTACCGATACCGCCGAATGTGGAAGGAGAGTTCCAGATTATTCTCATGGCCTTTACTCTCTCACCATAGGCATCTGCCATTGCCTGGTCTTTACAGTGAATGGCTGCAGAGTGACCTAGTCCATTGAATTCAACCATAGCTGCGGCCTTATCAAAGCCTTCCTTGTCATCTTTGACCTTGAAGACAGCAAGGACTGGAGAAAGCTTTTCCCTTGAGATAGGCTCCTTTGGTCCTACTTCCTTACAAGGGACACAAAGAATGGAAGTATCTTCAGGAACTGAGAAACCAGCTTCCTTTGCAATCCAATAAGCACTCTGCCCGACCAAGGCTGGCTGGAGTCTGCCACTTTCAACGTCTTCGTCTCCCACTGCCTTACCAAACATATAACGGGAAAGTTTGATCTTCTCTTCTTTGTTTACAAAGTAAGCCTTGAACTTCTTGAAGAGTGCCACGGCCTCGTCATAGATGTCACCATCGATGATGACTGCCTGCTCGGAAGCACAGATCATACCGTTGTCGAAGGACTTTGAAATGACGATGTCGTTTACTGCCTGCTCAACGTTGGCACTCTTGTTGATATATGCAGGAACATTACCTGCCCCTACTCCCATGGCAGGCTTTCCACAGCTGTAAGCAGCCTTGACCATGGCGTTTCCACCGGTAGCAAGGATTGATGCAACTCCATCATGATGAATGAGAGCAGTGGTTGCCTCCATACTTGGATGCTCGATCCACTGGATACAATCCTTTGGTGCTCCTGCAGCAACTGCTGCATCACGGATGACCATGGCAGCTGCCTTTGAGCATTCCTGGGCACTTGGATGAAATGCAAAGATAATTGGATTCCTTGTCTTAAGACAGATAAGAGACTTAAAGATAACTGTAGAAGTCGGGTTTGTTACAGGAGTGATGCCTGCTATTACTCCAATAGGATCAGCTATTTCAGTGATTCCTGTCACTGGATCTTCTGATATGACACCTACTGTCTTTAAGTGTCTCATGTTGTTCACTACATATTCACATGCAAAAAGGTTCTTTGTAGCCTTATCTTCAAAGATTCCTCTTCCAGTCTCATCAATGGCTTTCTTTGCCAAGTCACCATGGTGATCAAGTCCTGCAACAGAACACTTTGCAACTATGTAGTCTACTTGTTCCTGGTTAAGAGAAAGAAACTCATCAAGAGCTTTACCTGCTTTCTCTACTAATGCGTTCACTTCGCTCTGATAATCCAATGTCTTTTCTTCTGTCATAAGAACCTCTTATAAAAATATTTATTTATCCATATTTAATTATCGATAAGTTTATATCGTATTATAAGTATCAATATCAATACCTTTAGAGAAAAAACATTAATTTTTTAAGAAAGTTGTTGTTATTCCTTATCCTGCATAATTAAAGATAAGTGAAGGAAGGAATTTATATTCGCCAAATAAGTCAAATGCAAGATTAACAGAGAGGCTGAAATCTTCGAGGGCACCTAAGACAGAGATAGAAAGGATATTACTGATCACTTCATCTCTGACTAGATACTGGTACTTGATGCCAGTATCGAGATATGCATTCTTCAAGAGCTGGATGGTCAAATCCCCTGAGACAGATAATCCTCTCTCCTTTCCCACACCCATACCGGAAATAGAGGCACCGACTCTTGGAACAAAGAGATTTAAGTCTCCTTCCTTTGAATACATGTCTCCCCTATAGCTTACAGCCAAAGTTGTGTTTCCAATGAAAGATGAGAAATAGTTGTTGAAATCAAGGTTCTCTCCAATAATGGAGGATGTTGTTATTCCCAAGGAGAGGTTGTCATTAAAGACCATAAAACCCAAGGATGATGTAAATCGTTCAGATCCCTGAACCTTCTCATATGGACTGAAAAGGGCATTCTTCACCACGTCAACGTATGATGAAACGTTCTTATCTTCTCTTATAAGGGAGTTTCCTCCTCCTAGTCTCATTCCAAAGGAGAAGTGTCTTCCTATCTGATAACCGAAGTCGATCTCGATATCGACACCAGTATAGATATCGAAAAAAGAGAGGTTATCTCTTTCCGTTCTATCAGTTAGCTTATTTGAGAACTTTGCCGTAAGGGCGATTGATCCCGATACTACAGTCCCCTGTAGTTCATTCTCCAGATTCTGGATATACCAAGCTGGAGAAGAAGAGAAAAGAAGAGACGTGTCATAAGCTTCACTAGATGAGGCTGTAACCTTAAAGAGAATATTCTCTCTTATGAGAGGCAAGGCTGCAGGATTGACAAATACATCCTCCAAGGTACCGCTGTATGCAGGAGACCTAAGTGCACTATATCTTTGGGCGCTGACTGCAGCAGACTCCTCAGTCACTGCAAAGAGACTGAATGACAATAAAGATATAATGAGAATGACACTTATCTTCCTTTTCATTATGGTCATTATATCTTTCATGGCGGAAGTTGGAAAGGATGCAAAAGTGAAGCTATAATGTAGATTATGGGAAATGTATTCTTCCACATAGATCTTGATGCATTCTTTGCTTCCGTCGAGTGTCTGGACCATCCTGAGTATAAGGGGAAACCACTTATAATAGGGTATCCAGGGCCAAGAAGCGTGGCGTCTACATGTTCCTATGAAGCAAGAAAGTATGGCGTCCATTCAGCAATGCCTATGACCACAGCCCTGAAGTTATGCCCGGATGCAATCTGTGTTTGGGGAAACCATAAGAGATATAGTGAAAAATCAAAGGAAGT
>JALFYG010000112.1 GCA_022784805.1 Spirochaetales bacterium | reverse complement strand
GAGTTTGGAATCTATGCAAAGATCGTTCTTCCTAACTCAACACCAGTAATCGCTACACTTGCCATTCTCTCCTTCAGAAACCAGTGGGATAACCTATTGTGGCCACTCTTGTGTTCCCAGGCAGAGAAGATGAAGACTATCCCTCTCTACATCTCAAAGTTCGCAGAAGAAAAACAGACAGACGAAGGAGCATTGATGGCTTGTGCTCTTCTCGCTTCTATTCCTATGTTCATTCTCTTCTTCAGCATGAGTAAATACTTCTTAGGAGGAGCTGCTGTTTATGATTCAAGAAAGGGTTGATGGAAAGAAGCTCTATGTCTTTGATCTTGGAGGTGTCACTCTCGATAACGTTGACTTTAGAAAAGAGTGGCTTGAAGAGATGAAAATCGATGAGGCTGAATTCTACCGCACTTATAATGAGTACATATGGCCTATTATGGATGGAACAATGACCACCAGAGAGTTCTATGATCATTTGGAAAGCTATTTTTCAATAAAAATAGAGGGTGAACCATTTCTCAGTCACTTCCATCCAGTTCTCAATGAAGATGTTGCTGAAACAATTAAGAAATTAAGAGAGAATGGAAACCGTGTTGTTACAGGAACAAACAACTGTGTTCCCCATTGGAAATATATTAAGGAGCAAGGTTGGAACACTCTATTTGATGCTTCTTATCCCTCTCAGGAGATGAATCTTTCAAAGCCTTACAGTTCTTTCTTTAACTATATACTGAGAAGGGAAGGCTTTGGTGCTGAATCTGCAGTAATGATTGATGATGCCCTGGAGAATATAGAAGGGGCTAGAAGGGTAGGCATGAAAACCTTCCATCTTACTCCGACGTTTAATCGAAAAGAGTTGTATTCTTCTCTTGTTTCAATTTGGTGATGATTCCTGCCGGGGTGACCCGGCAGTTTTCTTGAAGAGAAAAATATGTATAAACATTATTGACCGTATGGTTTATTTTTATTAACATCAAAATATTGACCGATTGGTCTATAAAAGGAGAGTGCATGAATAGACAAGAAAAGAATCAGATGACCAAGAGAAAGATTGTTGAAAGCGCCCTTAGAGAGTTTTCAAAGAATGGTTACAGAGGATCTTCTGTAAATGATATCTGCCAGAATGGGGGAGTGTCGAAGGGGATTGTTTATCACTACTTTGATACAAAAGAAGAACTGTACCTGGTATGTGTTGAAGAGTGTTTCACACTCCTTGAGGCGTTTATTGGTAAGGATTTGATTAATTGGAAGGGAGACACTGAAGAGGGACTGGAGGAGTATTTCAGACGGCGGGACAATTTCTTTGTCCAGAATCCTAAGTACCAGAATATTTTCACAGAAGCCTTGGTCTATCCATCAACAAACCTTAAGGAAGGGATCAGGGAAAAGATAGCTTCTTTTGAAAACCTCAATAAGAAAATCTTGAGGAACATGATCGAGAACGTGGACTTGAGAGAGGGAATCAGTGTTGATGACGTTATTGAGGTCTTTTTGGATTACCAGGGGTATATAAATTCCACAGGAAACAAAAACGGACAGGAAAATGACTTCCATGAGCACGAGGCGAGGGCAAAGAAAGCCATTTCAATTCTTTTGTATGGAGTAGTGAGAAGGTAATGAAAGAGAAGGAATCTGATGAAATACTTGGGAAAATAGAGCCATCGAAGGCAATTGTCAAACTGGCGATTCCTGCAACACTGGCACTTATGGCTAAAGCTATATATAACATTGTAGACACTGCATACATCGGTATGCTTCACTCTGATGTGGCATTGACTGCTGTTGGTGTTACACTTCCTCTCTTGTTGATAATGGTTTCAATCGAAAACATATTTGCTAGCGGTGCCGCTGTCATAGCTGGTCGCCAGCTAGGAGCCGGAAAGAGTGAAGATGCATCGAAGACAGTAACGACAGTAATAGGTATTTCTCTTATTATCGGAGTTGCGCTCTGTTTGATCGGGATAATATTCATTAAGCCGCTTTTAAGATGATTCGGGCTTCAGACGCCTCAATAGGAGGTGCAAAGGAATATGCATTCTGGATGTTCATTGCAGCGATATTCAATATTCCAGCCCAGAGTATGAACGCATCAGTAAGAGCAGAGTCTTCTGTGAAGATATCATCAATTGCAGTCATTACTGGTGCTTTATTGAATGTTGCCCTCGACCCTGTGTTTATGTTTGACTGGGGCTTGGGTCTGGGAGTAGGTGGAGCTTCCCTTGCAACATCCATTTCACAGTTTGTTACCTTTGCTATCCTTGCCTTCTTCTATTTATCAGGAAGGTCTGTAATCAAGATAAAGCTAAAGGCATTTAAGCCAAGCTGGAACTATATAAAGACAACAGCGGCAATCGGTATTCCTACAGCAGTCATTCAGATATGTCTCTCCTTGGCATCTTCTTTGACAAATATCTCAGCTGCATCACTATCTGAAAGCGATGAGATAATAGCTGCCTATGGCGTAGTCCAACGTTTGATTCTTATTGGCTCTTATATGGTCATGGGCTTTATGCAGGGATACCAGCCAGTGGTGTCCTATGCTTTCGGTGGAAAGATGGAAGACAGGTTCCATACTTCAGTGTGATTTGCGCTTAAAGGCTCCTTGTTGATATCTTTTGCGGTTGAAATAATAACCTCGTTCTTTCAAAGCCTCTGATCGCGGCATTTAATAATAATCTACGGTAAGAAAGGCAATTTATTAAATGAAAACTAATGTATTGATTAAATTATTCTTTAAAAAATTATGAAAAACTAAAAATAATAGAATATCATAAATTATAAAGTCTATTATTTGTTCTATATCAGAATCCTTAGAAACTATGGTTACAGTTTTTATCTGTCGTAACTTTCCAAATTATGATAGAGTTTTACCATGGTCGGAGAGAACATCATATTCCTAAGAAAAAGAAATGGCATGACACAAGAAGCACTTAGCGAGAGAATCAACGTCTCCAGGCAGACAGTTGCCAAGTGGGAGAGGGGAGAGAGTGAGCCTGATTGTTCATCCCTTGTAAGGCTCTCCACTCTTTTTGATGTCACCATCGATGCCTTGGTAGGAAATGTGGAGGAAGACCAGAAGATCATTGGTGTGGCTCCAAAGGGAAAGTATTTCTTCGGTATGGCAAAGATAAATGATGACTACACAGTAAAATTGCCACAGAAGGCCCTGGATGTCTTTTCCCTCTCCGTGGGAAGCGAACTGGCAATACTCTGTGATGAAGACAGGGGATTTGCCCTTATTCCCAAGAAACAGATTACAGATATGTTTTCTCTTGTGGAAAATGATAAATGATGTGTTGACTATATCTCTATAGATAAGTAATGTTAGTTCGGAAACGAACTAAATATGACACAGATTAACTTCTATTTATATTTCAGAGAATGTCTCAAACTCTATGACAAGGTGACGATGCCTGTGGCTGAAAAGCATGGGCTGGGATACATGGAGTTTGTCATCCTGATCTTTCTTGCAAATAACAAAGAATATAACAAAGCCTCCGATATTGTGACTCTCTTGGGCATTGCAAAGAGCCATGTGTCTTCTACTCTCGATCAATTGGAGAAGAAGAACCTTATTGAAAGGGTAAAGGATGAGAGTGATAAGCGCTCTTCCATCATAAGAATCAAGGAAAACGCCAAAGAGATAATAACCGACGGAAGAAAAGCCCAGGAAGAATACTGGAGAATGGTCGTGAAAGATATAGATGAAGAAGAGCTGAGAAAACTAAACGAAACTCTTATGAAAATAGAGAAGAATGTCAAGGAGAAGATTTAATGGAAAAGAATAATAACGAACTGGGAAGCGCTCCAATAGGACCCCTTCTCTTTAAGCTTGCGGTACCGACAGTGGTGGCCCAGCTGATAAATATGTTATATAACGTGGTGGACAGGATATACCTGGGGCATATTCCGGGAGAAGGAAGCTTGGCGCTCACTGGTGTAGGAGTCTGCCTACCAATAATTCTTGTAGTGTCTGCCTTTGCCGCCCTTGTGGCTTCTGGTGGTGCTCCAAAGGCATCCATTGCCATGGGAAGAGGGGACAATGATGAAGCCGAGAGGATACTTGGTTCTTGTTTTTCATTCCTGATTATTATCTCTATAATGCTGTCCCTTGTATTGATCATCTTCAATAGGCCAATGCTTCTGACATTCGGTGCCAGTGAAAACACCATCGACTATGCATCCTCATATATGACCATCTATGCCTGCGGCACAATATTTGTCCAGATGACACTGGGAATGAATGCATTCATTACAGCTCAAGGCAAGACAACTACAAGCATGCTTACCGTTGTCATTGGAGCTGTGATGAACATTATTCTGGACCCAATCTTCATCTTCGTATTTGGAATGGGGGTAAAGGGTGCAGCCTTGGCTACTATCATGAGCCAGTGTGTGTCATCTGTCTGGTGCATAGTGTTTATAACAGGAAAAAAGTCATTGTTGAGACTAAAAGTGAAGAACATGAAGATTGTTCCTGCTCTTCTCTTGCCATGCCTGGCATTGGGTATCAGCACATTTATAATGCAGAGCACGGAAAGCGTCATTAGTGTGTGTTTCAACTCTTCTCTCCTGAAATATGGCGGAGATATTGCTGTTGGCGCCATGACTATCTGTACTTCTGTCATTCAGATGGTCATGCTTCCTCTTCAGGGAATTTCCCAAGGTGCCCAGCCAATAAGCTCATATAGCTATGGTGCGGGAAATAAAGAGAGGGTCAAAAAGTGTTATAAGTATCTCCTTATTTCATCTTTTACTTTCTCCACAATAGCATGGGCCTTGATCCTGCTCTTCCCACAGGTCTTTGCAAAGATATTCACTCCGGACCCGGAGTTGGTGGAATATGCCTCTAAGGCATTGAGAGTATACCTGGGGGCAATATTTGTATTTGGCATCCAGATCTCTTGTCAGATGACATTCATTTCTATTGGTAATGCTCTCTCCAGCGTGATAGTTGCTGTGGTGAGAAAGTTTGTACTTCTTATACCTCTTATCTATATAGTACCACACTTCTTTAAAGATAACACGATGGGTGTCTTTGCAGCCGAGCCTATTGCAGATTTCATCGCTGTAATTTGTACCGTTACTATCTTCTACTTCCAGTTCAGGGCATCACTCTCAAAGTTGGATGAAGGAGAAAAGATAGAAGTCTGAGTAAAGAGAATCCTTATCTATGCTAAGATATACTTATGGATAGACTCTTGGTCATTGATGGAAATAATCTCTTGTTTCAGATGTTCTATGGAATGCCTGCCCCTATCTACAATAAGAGAGGCAGGCCTATTCATGGGACAATAGGCTTTATTTCCTTTGTAATCAAGGAGATTAAGCTATTGAAGGCAACTAAAGCCATTGTTGTGTTTGATGGAGATGGGGCAAAAGAGAGGATCGAGGAGTATCCGGAGTACAAGGCAAACAGGGGAAATGATTGGGAGAACCTGCCTCCTGAAGAAGTACCCTTCACTCAGGAAGAGGACATCAAGAATGCTCTTGATTACATGGATATAAAATATATCTACTCTGAAGGCACTGAAGCTGATGACTTTATAGCAAGTATTGCCAAAATAGGTGAAGAAAGGGGAGACGTAGTCATTTCATCCTTTGACAGCGATTTCTTTCAGCTGATCTCTGACAGAGTCTCAGTCCTGAGATACAGGGGAAAGGCCTCCGTGATGTGGAATAAAAACAAATTCTACGAAGAATTTGGATTCTCTCCCTCTCTTTATTCCCTTTATAAAGCCATCACAGGAGACAGTGCAGATAATATCAAGGGTGTGGGAGGAATGGGGAAGAAAAGGACGAGTCTATTTGTCAGAGAGTATGAAAAGACAGGTTCTTTTGATGATCTTTCCCTTCCTCAGTCAATAAAAAATAGAATCTCAGATAGCGAGAGTGTAATAAAAAGAAACAAGAGCCTAATAGAATTCAAAAGCGTAGAAGTTGGAATTGATTATGAAAACTTATGTTTTTCCTTGGAAAGAGTGGAAGAAGGCAACTCAAAGGTCCTGGAAAAAGCTGATGTTTTCTCCTAATGATTAAATAAAACAACTTCCACTCTTTGGGATTCTCGGATAACATGAAGAGTGTGCATCTTTTAGGGGGTGATGATGGAGGAAGAAATTCAGAAGGCTAGCATAGCCAAAAGAATATCTGCCGGACTGCTTGATTTAATTGCAGTCACTATCATTGCAACTCTTTGCGCTTGGATTATCTCAATTGCCACAGACTATGATGGATGGAATAAGAAGCTGGAAGACAGCTATGCCCATTATGAAAGTCAGTATGGTGTAGTCTTCAGAATCACAGAAGAGGAATACTTTTCAAAGAGCAAAGCAGAAAGAGAACAGTACGACACAGCATACAAAGCTCTCATTAGCGATAATGACGCCATGAAGGCTTATAACATGGTATCTAATTTGATGGTCCTTACTGTTTCCATCGGTTTATTCATAGCATTCTTGATCTGGGAGTTCATTATTCCTCTGTTTCTTAAAGATGGCAGGACTGTGGGTTCCTTAATTTTTGGCATAGCTGTAATGAGAAGTAACGGAGTGAGGGTATCTCATATTTCTCTATTCGTACGTGCCATTCTTGGTAAGTATGTCATCGAGACCATGATTCCTGTGTACCTTGTGTTGATGATATTGATGAACACAATCGGAATTATAGGTCCCCTTGTCATTGCTGGCATTCTTATTCTGGAAATATGTCTTATCATAGGAACAAGAAACAACCAGCTTATACACTGTATCCTTTCAGATACTGTTGTCGTCGATTACGCATCCCAGATGATTTTCGATAGTGAAGAGGCTCTTCTTGAACACAAGAAGATAGTAGCAAGAGAAAGAGTGGATAGAGATCCTTATTACAAATGAGCTTTAACAGAGGTAGATAGAAATGGAAGTATTGTTACAAAACCTGACAAAAGTGTTCCCAAGCAGAAATAAGAAGTCGGGAGAAGAAGTAGTTGCTGTCAATGATATGTCAATTACTATTCCAGACGGAAAACTTGTGGGACTTTTGGGGCCAAGTGGATGTGGTAAGAGTACGACACTCTACATGATTTGCGGCTTGCAGAAGGCGACTGGTGGAAAGATATTCTTCGGAAAGGATGATGTCACTAACCTTACACCGGAAAATAGAGGAGTAGGTCTTGTGTTCCAGAACTATGCTCTCTA
>JALFYG010000245.1 GCA_022784805.1 Spirochaetales bacterium | reverse complement strand
CGATGTGACGCCACCTGTGTGTCCTCCCGTTCCGGCGGGAAGTGAAACTGCAGGAATCAAAGCTGGGAGGCCGATTGCATCGGTCGCTGGAACCTGTGGGCAGTCACAAACCCCGATGGCTCTGCCACGTGGGTAGTTGATTTCCACTCATTCCCCTGGAACACTTCGGAGAAGAGAGAGGGCAATGCCTAGGACATTTGTTGCAATACTGTTCCATTTATCACTCCTTCGGAAACGAGCACAAAAAAATGCAAACCCAATCAATATCAGGTTTGCACATAATTTCGCGGTCGCGTCCTATGCCCATTCTGAATTAAAGACAAATGTTTGTCCAAAGGGAATCTTTTCCCAAATATTAACAAAAACACTTGCTGTCATCACTCTACACACTTGTCTAATCCATTGACGCTTTATTTTACTCTTCTTATATTTATATCTATCAACAAAATTCATCGCACAGATTAAGTGCAAAGGCGGGTTTTAACCTGATGGACGCAGGCCCTAGTAGCCACTATTGTATTGAATCATCGGACGAGGTTCCTCCTCTCACCTTCGAAACAAGAAAAGGAGAGGAAGTATGACAGTTCAGTCGACACTCATTCTTCAGGTCCTTCTTATTCTTGTCAACGCATTCTTCGCAGGTACTGAAATTGCTGTAATATCTCTCAATGTCATTCAGCTTAAGAAAGAAGCTGAAGATGGAGACAAGAAAGCAAAGAAGTTATTATATATGGTGGAAAACCAATCAGGTTTTCTTTCCACTATCCAGATTGGCATCACACTTGCAGGATTCTTGGGAGCTGCTTTCTCCGCAGATGTTCTTTCAGAGCATTTGGTGATGTGGCTCAAAGACATCGGATGCCCTGGCTCAATCACTCTCCTGAACACCCTTGCAGTCATCCTGATCACTGTCGTGATTTCTTTCTTCACCCTCATCTTCGGTGAGTTGGTGCCAAAAAGAATCGCCCAACAGAAGTCAGAAGAATGGGCACGCATGTCCATCGGATTTATCTCGGGCCTTGCAGTATTCTTCAAGCCAATGGTTTCCTTCCTTTCTTTCTGTACAAATCTAATCCTCAGAATATGTCACATGAAGACAGATGGAGAGGACGAAGAAGTCACGGAAGAAGACATCAGACTCATGGTGGATGCTTCCGGTGAAAGCGGAAAGATTGAAGAGGATGAAAAGGAATGGATTCAGAATGTCTTCGAATTCAATGACATTGCCGTTGATGATGTCATGACAAGAGACGCTGACACTTACTGGATTCAGGAAAATGACAGCGAAGCCACAGTATTGAAGGCTATCAGGGAATCTGGATACTCTCGTTTCCCTGTATATGGTGAAGACCATGATGACATCAAGGGAATCATCATTGCCAGAGAGTTCCTTCTTAACCTTTCAAGCAATAAGAAGAAGCCTTTCAAAGACTTAATCAGATCTCCATATCTGGTTCCAGACTCAATCCATGCAGATAAGCTCTTCTCGGACATGCAGGCAAATAAAGTCCACATGGCCATCGTAATCGATGAATATGGCTCATTTGCCGGAATCATAACCATGGAAGACTTGTTGGAAGAGATTGTTGGAAACATCTATGACGAGTTCGACGAGCAGGAAGAAGCTGAGATCGTAAAGGTCGGAGAAGGAAAATGGAGTGTCAGTGGCGATACTCTTATCGAAGACCTTGATAAAGAAACAGGCCTTGATATTCCTGAAAGCGAAGACTACGACACTATCGGAGGCCTTGTTCTCTCCACCCTATCCACAATCCCGGAGGATGGCTCAAAGCTAGATATAGAGACAGATGAAGTAAAAATTCATGTGCTCTCAGTCAAGGAAAGAAGAATAGAGAGAGTGGAAGTCGAGAAGAAAAACAGAGAGATCACTCCACCATCTGAAGAACAAGACCACGAATAAGGAACCGGATAGTTTCATCTTTGTTTTCCAAATCCGGAATTAGATAAAGATGGAGAACTGAGAGGTACCCATCTTCAAATGCTCTAATATCTTCCTCGTTTTCTATTGAGAAATATGAGAAGAGAGTATGAAAAGTATTCTTTAAAGTATCCAAAAGGTCCTTGAGCCTGATCTCAGGGACCTTTCTCTTTATAAGGACCAGGTTCTCTTCATCAAGGAACCTGAACATCCCTTCATCCTTAAATCTCTTAGCAATTGTATAAAAGACTGTCGTGAGAGATGTGACGATATGGTTTTCATCCAGATTCTGCAGCATCTCCAAGTACATCTCCTCCAGACTATCTGCAAAGGTTTTAATGCAATCCAAGAAAAGCTCTTCTTTGGACTCATAGAAAAGATAAAAGGAACCCTTCGCCAAATGAGACAGTCTACATAACTCATCCACTGTAGTTTTCTTCACACCTACCCTAGCCAATTCTTTCATTGCGCTCTTCTGTAGGTCTCCGATTATTTCTACACGCTCTTTCTCACTGAATATCTTAGGCATACATCACCATTTTGACCAACTTATTCTTTTTAGTCATTTTAAATGCAATAATCGCGGTTTAGCAAACGATAAAATTTGTTTTTTCCAGTTTTTTTCTTTGCGCCATCAAATAAAACCCCCTAGACTTTATATAGACTAAAAAAGGAGACACAAATGGCTGCAGTAAGTCTTAAAAACATCTGCAAGATCTATGATGGCGGCGTCAAGGCTGTTGACAACGTAAACATCGAGATCAATGACAAGGAATTTGTTGTTCTCGTTGGTCCTTCCGGTTGTGGTAAGTCCACAACACTTAGAATGGTTGCAGGTCTCGAGGACATCTCCTCAGGTACACTTACAATCGACGGAAAGGTCATGAACGACGTTCCACCAAAAGACAGAGACATCGCAATGGTATTCCAGAACTATGCTCTCTATCCTCACATGACCGTTTATGACAACATGGCATTCGGTCTCAAGATCAGAAAATTCCCTAAAGAAGAAATCGACCAGAGAGTCAGAGAAGCAGCAAAGCTTCTTGACATCGAAGCTCTTCTCGACAGAAAACCAAAGGCCCTCTCTGGTGGACAGAGACAGAGAGTCGCTGTAGGACGTGCTATCGTACGTAATCCTAAGGTCTTCCTCTTCGACGAACCACTGTCTAACCTCGACGCTAAGCTCAGAGTCCAGATGAGAGCAGAAATCTCTAACCTCCACAACAGACTCCAGGCTACAATGATCTACGTCACACACGACCAGGTCGAAGCTCTCACAATGGCAGACAAGATCGTCGTCATGAAGCTCGGTGTCATCCAGCAGATTGGCGGACCAATGGAACTCTACAACGAGCCAGACAACAAGTTTGTTGCAGGCTTCATCGGATCACCTCCAATGAACTTCATCGTTGTCGACGTTGTCAAGGAAGATGGCAAGACATACCTCAAGTCCCCATCCTTCAGACTCGAGACAACAGATGCTCAGGCTAAGTTCCTCTCTCCATATGTCGGAAAGAAGGTTACATTTGGTATCAGACCTGAAGATGTCGAGTATTCACACCAGCCACAGGATGGCAAGACAATCAACGGTAACGTTTCTGTTGTCGAACCTCTTGGAAGCGAAACTCAGGTTTATGTTGCTACAGACAACGCTAACATCGTTGGTAAGATCGACCCATCTGTCATCCCAACTGTTGGTGAAAAGGTTGCTCTCATTGTCAACATGGACAAGGCTAGATTCTTCGATGTTGATACAGAGCTCAGAATCCGCTAATCATAAGCGTTCTAATCGGGGCAGTCGAAAGGCTGCCCTTTTTCATTGGACACACCCATAGGCTTTAGATAGACTGTATCCATGAAAAAGAAATTATTTGTTTTCATTTCCATTGCTCTTCTTGCTCTTTCTTTCATATCTGCCGCTTCCATCAATGACATTTCAAAAGTCAATGGATTCGACAGGATGGCAATGAATCCATACTCAAAGCCTCTTGATGACACAGCCACTGTCCTTAACTATATATCTCTGGCCTCCCCTGCTCTTCTTGCAATCAATAGAAGCAGCGAAGATATCACCACACTGGGTGTCATGTATCTTGAAACAATGGCGGGAGCATATGCATCAAAAGAGATTCTAAAAAAAGTAATTGATAGGCCTCGTCCTTACACATACTTTGACGGTGCACCGGAAGAAGAGATAGATGACTGGAACAATTCTTTCCCCTCAGGCCACACTACCCTTTCCTTTGCTTCTGCAGGCTTTATTTCCTACGTGTTCTCACACTACTATCCCGACTCAAAATGGAAAGCTCCAGTAATAGCTGCAAGC
>JALFYG010000242.1 GCA_022784805.1 Spirochaetales bacterium | reverse complement strand
GGACTCTATCCAGCTGGCGGTAAGATTACTTTCCAGGGAAAGGAAGTAAAACTTAATGATCCAGACTGGTGTATCAAGAATGGACTGGCCTTTGTCAGTGAAGATAGGCGTGGTGTAGGACTCTTGTTGGATGAAAGCTTGGAGTGGAACGTCACTTTCACTGCCATGCAGGCTCAGAACAAATATTTGAAGCCGATTCTTGGTGGTTTCATCAAGTGGCGTGATCAGAAAGCCATTGAAGAAGTCACAAACAAGTATATCAAGGAACTTCAGATCAAGTGTACTTCTTCAAAGCAGAAGGCCAAGGCTCTTAGTGGTGGAAACCAGCAGAAGATATGTCTTGCCAAGGCATTTGCCTTGGAACCAAAACTTCTCTTTGTTTCCGAGCCAACAAGAGGTATTGACGTAGGTGCAAAGGCTCTGGTTTTGGAGGCATTGAAGAAAGCCAACAAAGAGAATGGCACCACTATAGTCATGGTTTCATCTGAGCTTGAAGAATTGAGAAGTGTCTGTGACAGAATCGCAATCATTACAGACGGAAAGGTGGAAGGAATACTTCCTGCTTCTTCTTCCAGCGAAGAGTTTGGTGCTCTGATGATCAGTGCTGGAAAGGCAATCGAGAAGGAGAGTGAAAAATGAAGAAAGAAATAACTCTGGGTTCTTTGAAGGAAAGGACCAAAGGTTTCATTAATTCCTTCGGCTGGCCAAGATTGATTATTGCAGGATTCCTGCTTCTCTTGTTCCTTGTGGCTCCACTTGGAGGAATCAGCATCCTTACCAGTATCTCAGACGTTCTGATGAGATTTGGAATGAACTCAATTATGGTTCTTGCCATGGTTCCGATGATTCATAGTGGATGTGGCCTTAACTTCGGTCTCCCTCTTGGAATCATCTCAGGTCTCTTGGGTGGAACACTCTCCATGCAGTTTGGTTTTACAGGCGGCTTGTCTTTTGCCGTGGCTATCCTTATTACAGTATTCTTCGGAACACTCTTTGGTTGGGCTTATGGAACACTTCTGAATAAGGTAAAGGGCGGCGAAATGATGATCGCCACATATGTAGGATACGCAGCAGTATCTTTCATGTGTATCATGTGGCTCCTCCTTCCATACTCAAACCCTCAGATGGTTTGGGGATACAAAGGAACTGGACTCAGAACAACCATCAGTACTGAAGGCTACTATCTTCATATCCTCTCTGATTTCTTGAAGATAAAGATTGGAAACCTGGAGATTCCTACAGGAGCTCTGTTGTTCTTTGCTTTCTTTGCCTTTTTGATGTGGGCTTTCCTCCACACAAAGACAGGTACAGCCATGACAGCAGTGGGATCCAACCCTACATTTGCCAGAGCTTCCGGTATCAACGTAGACAGGACCAGAACCCTCTCTGTCATCATGAGTACAGTCTTGGGAGGAATCGGAATCCTTGCTTACCAGCAGGCATTCGGCTTTATCCAGCTTTATATGGGTCCATTCTATATGGCTCTTCCTGCCGTATCTGCAATTCTCATTGGAGGCGCCAGCGTAAATAAGGCAAGTATTCCAAACGTAATTATCGGAACACTTCTTTTCCAGGGAATAGTAACAATGACACCATCTGTCATGAACTCATTGATCCATACAGATATGAGTGAAGTCATAAGAATCATTGCATCCAACGGTATGATTCTCTATGCACTAACTAGAAAGTCGGAGGCAAAATAATGAAGGGAAATATCTTATCACAAAAGAAAGTAGGTACATTCCTTCTTAATAATATTGTTCCTATCATGTTCATTGTGATAGGAGGAATCGGAATATACTTTTCCGGCTTCTCCGGAACAGCAATAATGAATGAGATGATGACAAGACTCAGTAGAAACAGCTTCCTTGTCATCTCTCTCTTGATTCCTATCATGGCTGGAATGGGATTGAACTTCGGTATGACACTTGGTGCCATGGCTGGACAGATTGGTCTCATCTTCATAACAGAGTGGGGTATTGTAGGAATTCCGGGAATGGTTTTGGCTGCAATAATCAGTACACCTATCTCTATTCTTCTTGGCTGGTGGTGTGGAAAGATCCTGAACCTTGCCAAGGGAAGGGAAATGGTCACTTCTTATATCATCGGCTTCTTTGTCAACGGTATTTATCAGCTGGTTGTTCTCTTTATGATGGGTTCCATCATTCCAATCAAGAGTGAGATTCTTCTTCCAAGAGGCTATGGTATCAGAAACACAGTAAACCTTATTGGAATCAGAAAGTGCCTCGATAACCTGATCCCTCTCAAGATAGCTGGTGTCAGCATTCCTCTCGCCACTTTCCTTCTTATCGCAGTTCTCTGTGTCTTCATTCTTTGGTTCAAGAAAACAAAGCTTGGTCAGGATATGAGAGCTGTAGGCCAGGACATGGAAGTCGCAAGGGAAGCTGGTATCAAGGTGGAGGAGACTAGAATCATCTCCATCGTCATCAGCACAGTTCTTGCTGGATACGGTATGATCATCTATCTCCAGAACATGGGAACTCTCAACACATACAACAGCCATAACCAGATCGGTATGTTCAGTGCGGCAGCTCTTCTCGTCGGTGGTGCTTCTGTTGATAAAGCAAACATCAGAAACGTATTCTTGGGTGTCATCCTTTTCCATCTTATGTTCTATGTTGCTCCATATGCAGGAAAGAACCTTATCGGTGAAGCACAGCTTGGTGAATACTTCAGAGTATTTGTCTCTTATGGTGTCATTACTCTTGCTCTTGTTCTCTATGAAATGAGAAAGAAGAGAGAAGTAAGGGCTAAGGGCGAGATGCTTGCCATGTCCCAGAAGGAGGGAAAGTAATGAAGAAGATTAAGTTTACAAAAGCTCTTTGTATCAGAATCATTGCTATACTTCTTGTGATCTTGTTGGCTGTGGTTATGTTTATAATTGGAAAACAGCATAAGATTTACTTCGATAACAAAGATTGGGGCCCATATAAGGCTTATCAGTTTGTGGAGGTTTCCGTAGACAAGCAGGACAGTGTAGAGCTGGCAAAAAGAGACAGAGATGTCTTTACTGTAGTAGCCCAGGGGCACACTATCTACATTGATGCAATGGGCGATGAGAAAGAAGTTAAGATCCATATTCCTCTTTTCATGAAGAACGTACTTATCAACATACCTGCATTGATGAATGGTGAAGACCAGGACGTATGGATGGAGGAATTCATCGTCGAAACTGTCTCTGTTTCTTCTGCTGATGAAGTTGTTGTAACAGATGAAACAGCAGGATTAATGGGAGACTAAGTTTCTCAGAATAAATTAAAACTAAGGCTGGCT
>JALFYG010000186.1 GCA_022784805.1 Spirochaetales bacterium | reverse complement strand
TATGTGTGTGTTCCCATGGTGAATGGCTCCATTGGATCCTGTATTTCACCTGTCGGAACAATGAGACATGTGATGCCGCTGTTTGTTCCACGAATCATGGACTTTCTGGTTTCGACACTTCTGAATGCAGCAATCTCAGCGTGCTGCCACTCTGCTGAATCCTTCTTTGACCAGTTATCGTTGGTCATATTGATGATAATCTCAGCACCTGCAGCCACATACTCTGCATTAAGTACGCCAAAGGCATCCTCATAGCAGATAGGAGTTGAGAAGTGTACGCCATTGAGTTCAAATACTGTGGCTTCTGTTCCAGGAATCCACCAGTTGTAATCCATAGCTTTCAAGAGATTGTAGAGCCATGGAAGCTGCTTCTCATATGGGAAGTGCTCAGTAAATGGAACAAGGTGTTGTTTGATATACTCACCTTTGATTTCACCATCTTGGAAAAGAATGACCGTATTATATTCCACGCTGTTCTTGTTTCCATCCTCATCATATGGAGGAAGGGAAGGATCAGCGATGACGCTCTTTGGGTTTCCTGTCAAAAGAGGAACACCGATGGACTCTGCATAATCAACAAAATCGATGGTCAAATCATGGATATCTTCCCAAACAGTGCCTTCAGCATCATAAGTTGTGTGCCAAGCCACGGATGGGACGAAGGCTGTTTCGGACCAAATGATGAGATCAGGATCTGTTGAGAGAGACTCTGTGGTGTATCTCTTGAGATTATTGAAGTTACTTCTATAGGTCTTGTAACCACCCTTCCAAGAGTCATGGTTATGCTGGACAGTAGCAATCTTTATGGTTGTGCTTGGCTCTCTGTCTGCCCAATAGTTCAGAGCGAAGATTCCATAAATAATTGATGCTATGACCAATACAAGCCAAACAATAAATGGAACCAAATTGGATTTAAACCATGCCTTAAAGGCAGGAGCCTCTCTCTTAATCCAAGGGAGAAGATAATCAGCAGCCAAAGCCTGAGGGAAGACAAGGAGATAGATTACTCCCCAGATACCTGTAATATCTGCTATCTGATACAAGACTCTATATGGATAGAGTGCATATACAATGTTTCCATAGGGGTAACCTGCAAACCAGTTTTCTGCCAAAAATGCATATGCAGCCCACACTGCTCCCTTAAAGATATAGCCTTTCTTCGGGAAAGCCTCATCCACGGCCTTCAGGGCCAAGAACAAGAGACACATCTCTCCGCCTTTGATGACAGGGGCGATGACTATGGCAAGAGAGTGGAATCCCTTGAGCCAGTAGTTAAAGAAGAAGTAGTAGACTAAGCCGAAAATAAAGCCATGGAACCAGACACACTTCCAAGTAGTGTTCCTGATGACCATGAAAACAGGTATTAGGGCAATGAATACCAATGGTGCGATTCCACCGTCTGTCATGAAGCCGGGGAAAGCCATCGCCAATACAAAAGCTGATGCTAACAACACAAGAACCTCAGAACATAGTGTTCTGAGGCTCCTTCTACTTGTGAAATTATTCAAACGATCATCTCCAAGAATCATTCTTCTTCGCCGTCTGTAATATCCCAGACAAAATCTTTGAGTTCCTTTCCAGGTCTAAAAATAGCTACACCATGTCTCTCAACAGCAACAACTTCACCTGTCTTTGGGTTGCGAGCCTTTGCCCTACCCTTTCTAACACGGACTTCAAATGTTCCAAAACCACGGAGCTCAATAATACGACCATCCTTGAGGCCATCTTTGATTTCTTCAAAAAGTTCATCAATGACCTTATGAATATCCGCTCTATTGAGACCAATCTTGTTGTGAAGGTTCTCAATGATGGCGGCCTTTGTTAGCTTTTCCTGCATTTCGCCTTCTCCTGTTTTTCATTACTTAGGCAAGTTTTGCGAGAGCCTTAGCCATTCTGCTCTTCTTTCTGCTGGCTGTGTTCTTGTGAATGATACCCTTTCCAGCAACAGAATCGAGAAGCTTTGCTGCTTCTGCCATAGCTGCCTCTGCCTTAGCCTTGTCACCAGCAGCAATCTGAGCCTCGAACTTCTTGACAGCTGTGCGGTATGTGCTCTTTGCTGCACGATTTCTGAGGCGGCGCTTTGCGTTCTGACGATCTCTCTTCTCTACGGACTTGCTTGACATTATATTCCTCCAAAAGATGTACTTTCAAAATAGTTTATAAATTATCGCTAATTGCGACGATTAAAGAAATTATCATAAAGAATAGAATGGGTCAACAGAATATCTCGAATTATCAGAAGAAATTGTGTTTTAATTACTCCCCGCTGAAAAGCTCATCCTGATAATCTTGATATACCTCCCAGAAACCTGTCTCACCATCGAAGTAGACTTCATCGAAAGGAATGAAGATCTGTCTTCCATCCAATGTGACACATGTAAGTTTCCTTGAAAGAATATTGACTTCGTTTACTCTCCAGATATCTCTGTCTATCTTCAGCTTAGTTCCCTCAGGTGGAACTCCAGCCTTTTCCTCCATGTAGTAGTCATACTCATAGGCAAGACAACAAAGGAGTCTTCCGCATGGCCCGGAGATCTTTGCAGAGTTCAAAGAAAGATTCTGCTCCTTGGCCATCTTGATGGTTACAGGCTCCATTTCCCTTGTCATGGCATGGCAACAATAGTCCCTGCCGCAGACAGAGAGACCTCCAATAAGTCTCGATTCGTCTCTTACGCCTATCTGTCTCAGTTCGATTCTCATTCTGAACACAGCCACAAGATCTTTGACCAAATCTCTGAAGTCTACTCTCTCTTCAGCTGTAAAGAAGAAGATTACCTTTGGCTCTCCCAAAAGGAAATGTGCCGTAATAAGCTTCATGTTGAGATTATGCTTCAGTATTTTTTCTCTACACACTGCAAGGGCAGCATCTTCTTTTGAAGAGTTTTCTTCATACTTCGCCATTTCAGTTGGTGTTGCCAAGTGGTCAATCCACAAAACATCTCCATCCACTTGGATCTTCTTTGGTTCCTTGATCTTCTGGCATCCGAAGCAAGATGTACACTGGTGCTCATTCTCTCCGCACTTATACTCCTGTCCTTCTGTTTCGCCACCGAAATGGAGACACGCACCCCTAGCCTCTGTGGCGCCAGGCTCATAGCCTCCTGTAGAGACAGGAGCCGCCCCTACGACGATTCCAAGGTCCAATCCGAACTTTGTGTCATAAACAACTGGAGTGCCAGGATAGATGATGCTATCCCAAGCTCCCAGACAAATATCGTTGTATGAAGGATTCTTCACAACATATACATAGGCGCTGTCATCTTCACGCTCATATTTTTTCTTCATAGAAGAAAAGTTAACATGTAGAAAGATAAGATGCAAGTTAAGAGCTGTTTTCCTTTGCAATCCAATAGATTATTCTATCGGTATGGAGACAACAGACAAACTCATTCTTGCCCCATTGGCAGGTTATACAGATAAGGCCATGAGAGATATTTCTCTCCAGATGGGCGCAGATATTACAGTTACAGAGATGGTTTCAGCAGAAGGTCTTGCCAGAGATGGCGAGAAGACAAAAGAGCTGTTGGAGAGAGCCGACGGAGAGAAGAGGCTTGTGGTACAGCTCTTCGGCCCAGACAAGGATCCCTTTGCCCGTTGTATCCCGAACCTTCTCTCTTATAATCCCACTTGGATAGACATCAACTGTGGCTGTCCCGTACCAAAGGTCGTGAAGACAGGAGCAGGATCTGCATTGATGAAAGACAAGAAGAAAATCAGAGAGATTGTAGAGACCCTTGTTTCTGAAACTCATATCCCTGTCTCCGTCAAATTTAGACTTGGATGGGATTCTTCTTCCATAAACTACCTTGAGTTTGCTGAAGAGGCTTTAAAGGGAGGGGCCTTCTCCCTGACACTCCACGCACGCACCAGAGCCCAAGGTTACGAAGGAAAGGCAGATAGAAGTGCTTTCTTGAATCTTTCAAAAGAATTTGGCAAGGATGCCATTCTTTACGCTTCCGGCGACATCTTCACCCCGGAAGATGCCATAGAGTGCATGACTGAATATGGAATGGACGGGGTTATGTTTGCCCGTGGCGCCATTGGGAACCCGTTTATATTCAGGGAAACAAGAGAATATCTGGAAAAAGGTTCATATTCACTCCCTTCTATAAAAGAAAGAGTTGACACAGCTATGCTCCACTATAGAAAGATGCAGGATTACTATGGAGAGAAAACGGCAGGACATGAAATGAGAAAGCATGCCATGGCATATATAAAGGGTATACCTGGAGCATCAAAGTGCAAGAATGCCATCACTTCTGCTCTCTCAGAAGAAGAATATAGGGATGCATTCTCTCTTCTTCTCTAAAAAAACTCCCTCATAAAATGTGGTAAATTACAAAAAAGTCGCTCATAAAATGTGAAAACTTGGATAAAACTCCCTCATAAAATGTGTAAATAGGTAGAAGAATATAACATAATCCTTTATAATATAAGCATGTATCTGACAAGAAAGATTGATGCCTATCTAGATAATTGGTTTTTAGACAAAGAAAAGAAACCTTTGATAGTAAAAGGCAGTAGGCAAATCGGTAAAACTGAGTCGATCAGAAAATTTGCCCATAGTCACTACAAACATTTCATCGAGATTAATTTTGCTCTCGAAAAAAAGTATACGACTATCTGTTCTGATGGATATGACGTCGACTCCATTATAAAAAACATAAGCCTTATAGATAGAACAAAAGTATTTGTCCCTAATGAGACTCTTATCCTATTTGATGAGATTCAAGATTATCCTGACATAGCATCATCGCTTAAATCGTTCAACCAAGACAGACGTTTTGACTGCATATGTTCAGGTTCCATGCTAGGCATTAATTATCAGAAAATTCACAGCAACAGTGTCGGCAACAAATCAGAATACCAAATGCAATCAATGGACTTTGAAGAGTTTCTTTGGGCTATGGGTTATGATGATACATTGTCTTCAACACTTTTGGACCACATGCTCATGTCAAAACCTTTAGGAGAAACTCTTAAGAATGTTCTATACAATCTATTTCTGGATTATATGATTACAGGAGGTATGCCTGCGGTTGTAAAATCATTTGTAGAAAAGAAGACATTTCAAGACACTCTCACCCTTCAGAAGGAGCTTCTTGCAGACTACGAGGAAGACATAAAGAAGTATCTTGAAGGTCTAGATAAAACAAAAGTTCTAAATGTTTTTGAAAGTATTCCCGTGCAATTAGCAAAAGAGAACAAAAAGTTCCAAATATCAAAAATATCTTCCGGTTCACGCTTTCGTGATTATTGGGGGGCCATAGAATGGCTTAATGACAGTGGAATGATCAACATATGTTATTCTCTACACACTCCAGATCTCCCATTAAAAGGGAACTATGAGAGTGACAAATATAAGATCTATTTTAAAGACACAGGTCTATTGGTTGCATCCCTGGATGAAGAGAGCCAAGATGACTTAAGGGTTAATAAAAACATAAATGTATACAAAGGTGCTTTGTGGGAAAATGCTATGGGAGAGTGTCTTTCCAAACAAGGCTATGATCTCTTCTACTACAAAAAAGATAATTCTACAC
The DNA here is from genome assembly GCA_022784805.1 of Spirochaetales bacterium. Lineage (GTDB taxonomy): Bacteria > Spirochaetota > Spirochaetia > Sphaerochaetales > Sphaerochaetaceae > Ornithospirochaeta. The sequence goes on along the minus strand of JALFYG010000186.1, from coordinate 388 downwards.
TTGAAGAAGACTTTTTTGTCAGAACAAAGAAATCCCTTGTCCCTATTGAAATCAAGGCGACAAATGGCAATTCAAAGTCATTACAGACCCTCATTAAGAGTGATTCATATCCAGATATCAAAGAAGGGATCAAACTTGCCAACAGCAATATTGGATTTGAAAACAACATCCATACTTTCCCCCATTTCTGCGGTTATCTCTTGAAACGATACCTGAAAGAGGTGGATTTCTAAAGATAAAGTATTTTTGTTTTCAAAAGAAATAAGCGGGACATGATGTCCCGCCCCACATTAGTTTCCAAATACGACAAAATCGAGAAAGAAGACAAAGAGAAAGAATACTGCAATAAAGACTCCTCCCACCAAGAGGGCAGCTTTCAGGACTCCCC
>JALFYG010000099.1 GCA_022784805.1 Spirochaetales bacterium | reverse complement strand
ATCAGGTACTCAGCACCCTGTGCTGCAGCTTCCTTCATTCTAGGTTTGTCTTCATCTTTCGCATAATCTAAAAGGTAAGAGAATCCCCACACCATTCTTGCCTGGGTGACAATGTTTTTCACTCCATTACCATCGAATTTTCCGTTTTCATCGAAGCTGGTAATATACCCCCCAAATTCATTGTCAACAGAATTATCAAGCCAGAATGGGATGATATAGTCTCTGATAGTAGTTAGCATTTCATTCTTTAATTCGTTAGGTGTTTTCATTCTTCGTTATCGAACCGTTTCAATATATAAGATAAGTTATTGAACCGTTTCAAATCCTCCTTCTAAAAAGCTTTATACTCTCCTTGTTGATTTTCTTAAGACAAGTTTGGCAGGAACAAGCTCCACACCAAAATCTTCACTTTCACCATTTATTCTTTCGATTAACAACTTCACTGCATTCTTGCTCATTTCTTCCAATGATTGAGATACAGTGGTCAGAGGTGTTTCCTGAAATGCAGCGATTGCAATGTCGTCAAATCCTGCAACAGACACATCATCTGGTATTCTAACCATATTAGATTTCAAAGAGCTGATTATACCCATTGCCATGATATCGTTGATGGCAAGAACTAAATCAGGTTTCTTTTCCATATACTTTTCGTTTATAGCAGAATAACCTCCAATAAAAGTCACTTTATCTGATTCGACGAAGTTCGAATCATCTATTTCCAAGCCAAACTCTTTGACAGCCATCAAAAAGCCTTCAATACGCTCGCCTGTTGGAACAAGTTCCTTGTGGCCAGAAACTATGACAATGTTTCTATGCCCTTCTTCCAACATTTCTTTTGTAAGCTTGTACATTCCATCTTTAAGGTCACACATTACTGTGTACTTTGGAATTTCTCTGTAATAGGAAGAAATAAATACTATTGGAGAACTATCTTCTATAAGTCTCTTTATTTCTGTCAGATTAGGATTTAGATCAGAAGCTGGCGCTACCAATAAGCCGTCAACGCCTTTATCTAAGAATCGCTCTATCAGATGATTCTCTACTTCACTGCTTTCATTTGAGCATCCGACAATCAGGCTATAACCTATCTCTGCCAGATCAGCTTGAAGGAAAGAGATCATTTCGCCATAGAAGTTGTTGGTCAAGTCAGGCACTATGCAACCTATGATTCCTGATGATTGTGTTGATAAAGACCTGGCATAAGGATTCTTTCTAAATCCAATTTCTTCTGCAGCTTTCTTTACCACTTCTTTTGTTTTGGAAGCAATTTTATCTGAATCATTCAATGCCATAGAAACAGTACCTACTGAAAGACCAACATAGGCTGCTAAATCTTTAATACTTACTGTTTTCTTTTTCTGTTGCATATAAACCCTATTTGAACCGTTTCAATTGAATTATAACTCATAATTTCTGTTTTGCAAGTGAAAACTATTTCAAAATTATGAGCCCCATCCTGCTGTTAATTGAAAACCTAAATGCAACCCTTAAAAACAGGGGTATTGCATTTACTCTTTCAAACCGAATTTTTACTGCGAATAATTACTTCTCAGAATAGAAATACTCTTATTTAATTGGATAACACTCCAGAAGAATGGCTGTAGATAATGCTTATAGAAAGATTAGAGTCGTTTCAATCGCTCCTGGAATCATCAGAACAGATATGAGTGTTGGTGAAGCATCATCAATCGGTATGGCTATGGCTTCTCCAGCTGGAAGAATGGCTGAACCTGAAGAAATTGCAAGATTCATGGAATACATGATCCGTGACGATTACCTTAACGGCGTAGACATCCTCTATGATGGAGGAACAATCTCAGGAATGAGAGCTAAGCAGGGTCAATAAATGTCGAGAGGCAGGTTTTCCTGCCTCTACTTATTTACACCACTCTTTTACTTCTTCTTCCAGCCATGCAGCCACTTCATCCATTCCTTCACCGGTTTTGGCTGAGATTTCGAATATCTTCAAGTTAGGATTACGCATCAATGCATACTCTTTTACTTTCTCCAAATCGAAATCAAAGTAAGGGAGGACATCGATTTTATTGATGATCAAAGCATGAGCCACTTGGAACATCAATGGATACTTCAAAGGCTTATCATGGCCTTCAGGAACTGAAAGAATGACAGCGTTCTTGACTGATCCTGTGTCAAATTCTGCTGGACACACCAGGTTTCCCACATTCTCCAGTACAACAAGGTCCATTCCCTCTGTTCCAAACTCTTGAAGGCCCTGTCGTGTCATAGAGGCGTCCAAGTGACACATTCCGCCAGTATGAAGTTGGATAGTCTTTATTCCACAGGAAGCCATGGCAGCTGCGTCTACATCACTGTCTATATCTGCTTCCATCACTCCCATGTTTATTTTGTCTTTAAGCCTGGATGCAATACCTTTGAGGAATGTAGTCTTTCCGCTTCCTGGGGAAGACATTAAGTTAAGAAGAAAGGTCTTCTTATCTTTCAGTTCCATTCTCAGTTTATCAGCATCCTTATTGTTATCACTAAAGACACTCTGCTTTACTTCTATGATTCTTATTTTGTCCATATTCAGTCTATAGCCTCTATTTCCTTGATTATTATCTCATTGCCTTGCAAAAGATATGTCCTTTCACTTTGGCAGTAGGGGCATGTCTTCCCATACTCAACAGTAGGGTACTCTTTCCCACACTCTTCACAGTAAGTGACAGCTGGAATTCTCTCTATCTTTATTCCGGCATTCTTCAAGACGGTCTCTTTCTTTACAGCCCAATTCCAGCAGTCTTCAAAGAGATAAGGAATCACAGTGGAGACTTCCCCAATCTCCACTGTTACTGACGCCACTCTTTTTACACTGTTCTCTTCTGCTATACGCTTTACTGAGTCAAGACAATGAAAGACTACACCCAGTTCATGCATTGTCTTTCTCTCCGGAGAAGAGAATCTTTACACCACGCTTTGCAGCATATGGGATAATATGCTTGAACTTATCTTCTGCAACCACCATCTTGGTGTTCTCAGGATGATCTCTATGGAGTTCAATGGCATCAAACTTACACTTGGTGGTACAGATTCCACATCCGATACACTTATTCGGGTCCACGATAGTTACGCCACAGCCCAAGCATCTGGATGTTTCTGTCTTCACCTGATCTTCAGTGAGAATGCCTGAAGCATCTCTGAAGGAACCCTTCTCTACCGTCTCGTTATCTTTTGGCTCCTCTCTACCTGCTGTGTCATAGCTAATGACAGAAATATCATTTTTATCGAGTTCTATAAACTCACGTTTATTTCTGCCGATTGTCATATGACCATTCTGTACAAAGCGATGGAGAGACTCAGATGCTTCATGGCCCTGGGCAATTGCATCGATGACAAACTTAGGACCGGTGAGGACATCACCGCCAACGAAAATGTCCTTGGCCTTAGTCTGGTAAGTGTACTTCTCTGCTACAGGATAGACTCCTCTCTGATACTCTATGTCCTCTCCTTCAAGAATAGTGCCCCACTCGATCTTCTGACCG
>JALFYG010000170.1 GCA_022784805.1 Spirochaetales bacterium | reverse complement strand
AATATCCTCAGATAATCCGACGCTCGGATACTGTTTTATCAGCTCTGGCACCACTTCCTTGTTATAATATTGAGCGATGGTCATGTTTCCTTTTTTAAAGGCAATACCATTTATGTCCATCTTTATTACATTGTACTTGTTAATGTATTCATCAAAAGAAGAATCCTTTGAGATCTTCAAGTCTGAAAATATTTTGTGGGAGTCACAACCTTTTGAGTAGTATGCTGCTATCATATTTGCAGCAAGGGTTTTTCCAAACCTTCGAGGGCGGGATATGCAAAGAAAGCGTCCATCACTTTCCACTCTTTCATTTAAAAGAGCTATAAGCATAGATTTATCAACAAAATATTTGTTCTTTCTATACAGTTTAAAACCTTCAAATCCTGGATTTAAATACATACCTCAGAAGGTCCTCCCAACTAAAATATAACACAGATTAGCAAAGAGACACAGGGACTGTTGCATGAATCATATGTGAGATGAATGCAATAGTACAAAACAGGCGGATGTGAGCCTTTGGCGAACATCCGCCTGACGTTTTTTTACTTCCGACTACAAATAACCCTATTTTTTGTGTTGCAAGTTTGGCCTCCATCCATCGAGGCTTTCATTCAGGGCATACTGTTGCTGATTGTCATTTTGTTTATATCAGGCGGGTTTCTTCTCATACCAATCCGGATCATCCAGATTGTAGTTGTACCGCCTGTTCGCGTAATGCTTGACGTTAACCGCCAGGGCCATAAGGATCCATTCTGTGAACGCCCTGTCCCTGCCGAAAGAAGCGAAGCGTCGAAGCTTGTTGTTCGACTTCATCTGGGCGAAGGAGCCTTCTGCCATTATGCTCCTGTTCACCCTGATTTCAACCCCCTTGTCGGATTCAAGAAGAATCCTGGCCTTGTTCCTCAGTTCCCAGTGCTCCATAAATGCCTGGAACTCCTTGCGGTCCTTCTTCGAGGACTTCATGCACTTCTCCTTCAAGGGGCATTCCTGGCATGACTCGCAGCACCTGTAGACACCGTAGCTGCTGCCGCTCTTCTTGTCCACTCCCGAGTCCACCTTTACGATCTTCTTGCCGTTGGCGCAGATGAAGAGGTCGTCATCCCTGTTGTACTCCATGTTCTGGTACTTGCCGATGTCGTTCATGTACCTCCTGGTCTTGGCCACCTCCCAGTCCTGAGGCTTTATGTACGGGGTGTACCCATTCTCTTCAAGGTAGTTGAAGTTGCGGACGGTATCGTAGCCGCTGTCGGCGCAGTAGTTGGAATATTTCCATGAAAGCTTCTCCATCATCGGCACACATGTCTCGTAATCCGTTCTGTCACAAGAAATTGTACAGCCTACGATATAGTTGGAGTCGCTTGCACACTGGAGGTTGTAGGCTGGCTTGAGCTGTCCGTTGCCCATGGCGTCCTCCTTCATCCTCATGAATGTGGCGTCAGGATCCGTCTTGGACATGCTGTTCCTTTTTTCGCCTATCGCTGAAACCGTCTCGTCATAGTCCCGTATCTTATTCAGGTCCTCGGTGAGCTTCCTGTAGAGCCTCACCCTGGGGTCAAGCCTTATGCCCTTCCCTGAAGGTGCGTCGAGCTTGAGTTCCATACCCTCGATCCTTTCTTTGACGGCCATCAGCTCCGTATATACAGAAGGGAACTCGACGCTCTCTTCGCAGAGGATGGAGAGGCCGAGACTGTTGGCTGAATGCAGGCACTTCCTGAGTCTGGCCTCGCACTTCTCCGCGTTCTTGGACACGAAGTTCTTCCATACGAACGTATACTTCCCGGCTCTGGACTCAATCTTCGTTCCGTCCTGGAACACTGTCTCGCGGCCAAGCTCTCCCTTTTCACCCAGCCTGTTGACCACCTGGTAGAACATGTCCTCTATCTGGCTGCCGTTCCTCTTTATGAACCTGTTTATCGTCGTATGGTCGGGGGCGGAAACACCTTTAAGTACGGATATTATGAAAAGGTCCCTCCTGCACAGCCGCTCTATGCTCCTGCTGGATGTGCATCCCATCATGTATGAATAGACGACGACCATCGCCATATCCTTGGGGTCAACAGAAGCGTCGCGCCTAAGGGTGGAGTCGAAACCGCCGTAGTCCAGCCCCTCCATCAGCTCCAATAGCGAAAGCTCGTGAGGCATCAATTCTGAAGACAAATCGTTGAAAATAGACAGGAAGCCTTGCCCTTGTACGTCGGAAAGAAGTATATTTTTACTGGTGTCGGTCATAAAGCGGCTCCGAAATTAAGATTTTGTCATATGACAAGCAATGGCAGAGAGGGAGTTAGGATGTCTTCTCTGCTTTTTTAATTACTTATAATACAACAAAATAAGTATATCAAATAGCCTATATTTGTTCAATAGAAAGGGGGCTGTACATCAGCCTTCTTTGAAGGTATTTTCATGCAACAGCCCCAAGTCTGAAATATCAGAACTCCAAGCGAAGGAGAAGAGACAAGGTATCACGAGGGTTGTAGCCCATGTACTCCGAGTACTCATCCATGGTATAGAGGACAGAGAGATCGATGAACCATAGCTTTAAGTCTGCTCCCAGAGATGGATATCCACCCTTCAAACCACACATCA
>JALFYG010000133.1 GCA_022784805.1 Spirochaetales bacterium | reverse complement strand
ATATGGCAATGGAGATGAGGGCGTATATCGGATATAGATCAAGACCAAAGCTCAACATCACTCCACTCGGCTACTGGAGGAGCCTTTCCGGATTCGAGGTCGATTTCATACTCATGGAGAAGGTCGCCATAGAGACGAAGACCACGCGCCGCCATACAGCAAGGGATCTCAAGGGGCTGAAGGCCCTGAAGGAGGAAGGCCTCTTCTCACGGTACATTCTTGTATGTAACGAGGACTATGCCCAGACGACGGAGGACGATATCGAGATCGTGCCCTGGAGGCAGTTCCTTGATGAATTGTGGGCTGGGAAGATCATATGATGGTATTATTTTTGACTAAATTCTCATTTTATTTAAAAAGTCTTGAATTGCACCGTGTTGGTGAAAACCCTTGATTCTGAGCGGGAATCACGGTTTTAGTCCCGATATCTCAGGATTTTCGGATTATCGAAAACCAATTCCAGCAGTATCTTGACCTTTTCCAACGTTTCCTCTTCTGGGTTTGAGGCAATGAAGCTGAAGAAGTTCAGGTAGTCCTGTATGTCATCCCGATTGAATCCAGGGTGTGCCCTGAGAAACCTCTTCAGCATCGCATGCTGCCCTTTTTGGATCCATCGGGTTTTCTTTGTCCTTGAGACTTTTGGTCTCCTTTGTCGTATGGACCTCTTCTGAAAGGCCAAGGTTGTCAACAAGTATGGAGTGTGAGTTGTCTCCGTCATGTATAAGCTTGGATCCTTCCTTTATATGGGAAGAAAATGACTCCCATGTATGCTTCTTTGAAGGTTTTCCATATCCCTCCTGCGTATTTGTTGGTTGGCAAGGGTCATCAGATCATCCAAGACAACGAGCAATTAGCCCACGTGAACTGCACTGAACCAATGTTAACCCTCATAAACTGTCGTCATCTGTTCCAATCCTCCTTGAACTCCGATAATCTGATGAGGTCTCGCATGAGCCGTCATGATCTCTCATGAGCCGCATTGAACCGTCCTCGCCTCAAACCGTAGGGAACGACCATGGACCATACCATCCACACCTGAGGCGGATACGTTCCAAGGCCTCCCTATGCTTACGGAAGACCGTGTTCTGGGCATGTAGCCCTGCCTATAGCAAAACCTAAATAACTACACTTCTTCTTGAAACTAATCTCAAGGAGGAGAAAGGAGATGGTCAAATTGGAAAAGATCCTGTTAATTAAGAAAGAATTTCAGGATGGAAAGAGCAAAAGCCAGATTGCAGAGGACCTGGGTCTGGACTGGAAGACAGTGGACAAGTACGTCAACAGGAGAGGACCTTGATACTCTGATTCAATTTCATAATATGAGCTGATAGTCTCAATGAGTTTCTTCTTGTCCCCACCTGATATTTTGAAATATCTAAGCACACAAACACTCCTATTTTATTCAAAGTCATCCTTTCTATCCATATGACATTCACAGCTATAAACATCAGAAATAGGAAACCACTTTTCCTTTCCGTTCTTAGTTCTAATTTGGATAGACTCTCCTTCATCGCTGATGACATAGCAATCAATAAATAGGTAGTCGGTTCCATTGCTGTTTATCTGGATAGTACCTGGCTTTCCCGTCTTCATCATTGCAATAATATTGTCGGTAATACTATATTCATAATCCCTGATCTCTCTATTGAAAGCATCGGCTATTCCCTTGTCTTTAATTAGCTTGGAAAGGCAACCCTTCCCATAATTGGTCAAAGAATTATATACATCCTTTGCTATCTTAATAAATTGATCAGAATATAGTTTTTCGTCCTTTGCAGCTTCCATTAATCCGATAGTCATAGCAGTGACTTCAGGCATTGTAAGATTAAGAAGTATAGGATGATAACTGACTTTGCTGTATCTCTTCCATCCTTCCCTCTCAATTGGAATCTTGATTTCTTTTCCCATTAACTTTTGGCCATTTTCCAAGCTTGCAGCAATCTTTCCCATGGATTTTGTGCTTGTCATGAAAAAATCCGCCATAGCTTCAACTTCTATGGGATGAGTCTGGGTATATTGCAGAATAGCAAATAAACGTTCTTGTGAATTATCCACTACCACCTTATCTTCTAAGTCTGATTCAACAGCTATACCTGTCTTGTTTTCATAGAATCTATAGAATCTCAGAAGAAGATCTCTCTTCTTCTCTTTTCCAGTCTTACTGGAACGAAGAATCTCCTCAAGGTCCACTGGGTCTCTTATCTCTTCGCTACTGTTCTCTATCTCACTATAGAACTTCTCTGCAGCAACGACGACGGTCTTTTTCCTTTCTTCATTCTTCAGCTCATCAACAAACTGATGGAATAAATCTTTGACGTTTTCCATATATCTAAAAAAAAGCAAACTTAGGAAACCACGTTTCCCAAAAACTTTCCCCTCTCTTCATATCATACATTCATAAATCAACAAAGGAGAACAAAAAGATGATAAGCATCAAAGATTACAGTATCAGCGTATCGTTTAAAGAATGTCCGAATCTCCACTATGAGTTCGACTTCTCATCATTCTTTAACCGACATTTGGCAAAGGACGCTGTAGAGTACTTCAGAGCAAAATATGAGAAAGGAACCACCCTTAGTTATCTTGCCGTACTCTCTACAGCACTTTCCCATTACGATGACTACCTGAGAGAGATGAACTATTCAGGCCCAAACTACTTTGATGATGAGGAGAAGACTTTGTATTCCGATTATCTCCATTCTCTATCTGGAGGTAATGGAGAGAAGTATTCTGAGAAATACATACATTTCCTCATCTATGCATCAAAGAGTATATCACTGTCAAAACAGGAAGAAGGAGAAATATAAAAATGACAACAACAGAAGCAATCGACAAATGGATAGAACACGAAAAATTCAATACTTCATATGGAAGAACTGTCAGGAACATTCTTTATAGAAATCTTGGAGGACTATTCCCTTTTATTGATGCATCTACCCTTACAGAAGAACATGTGAGCAAAGGAATAGACTCAATGAGGACAAGAAATGTGTCTGAGCGATACATCAATATTTTTAGACAACTTGCATACAGGTTTGTTTCCTTTGCAACTGGAAAGAGTATCGCCTCCCCTGCTTCTCAATCCAAGAAGAAAGACAAAAAGAAATTAAATAAACCTAAGAAGAAGGAATACTTTACGGAGGAAGAGGAAATCAAGATAAGGGAAGCAATTCCTCGTCTCCCTCTAAAATCCCTTTACCAGTTTTCTCTTGAAACAGGAATAACGAGTGCAATGGCCCGTGTAATACACCAAGAAAACGTGGATATTGAGAAAGGAACCATACTATTGAAAGAAAAGGTGAATAGGGATAACGACTGTATCAGTCAGCTTTCTCCCCCTGTCATCTATAAAATGGATGATGACATAAAACCTCTTGTTTCAAAGTTGATGAACGGAAGGAAATATCTCTTTTACATCAAAGAGAATGAGTTCGTCAAAAGAGAAGAGGTAAGAAGAAACGATTTAATGCTGAAACTACTTACCGGTATTTCTCATGTCACTCTATATTCCCTGGCGGAGTATACGATGCAAAAAAGGAGAATCGACTATGAACCCATCGAAATACATGACATTCAAAGAGCTTGCTGATTATTATTTCGCTGCTCTTGAGGAAAGACGCAGTAAATATAATGGAAACAACTGGGGACCATTAAAAGTGATAGATGTCCCATATAAAAAAGGTGTTCTCGCTAAACATGTTTTCCCTGCAATAGGTGATATAGAGCTTAAGGATTTTGATGTATTTACCAATAGAATTCTGATTTCAAGCTTGAAACGAAAGGGATTATCCCAAAGCTTTATATATCTTATCATCATGAATACAAAGCAGATTCTAAGAGAAGCTTTTAACCTTGGGCTTGTCAACAAGAATACTGTTGATTCGTTTCATGCAACCAATGACATCACCCCAAAATTCTACAACTATTCCAACAAGGAGTTGAATGCAATATGCAATGCGTCTTTACTGATATACAACGCCATCATGTTTCCTTTAGCTCTTTTGACAGGAATGGAAAAGAAAGAAATACTGGCATTGCGTTGGAATGATATTGATATAAAGAACAAATCCTTATCTATCAAAAGATACATTGGAAAAGAAAACCTTGGTTTCTCTCCAATGCCTGCTACAGGTAACAAGCATAGAACAATCTATCTTGGAGATAAAGCATGGAAACTCTTGGATTATCAATATTTTATTGAAAACCCTGGGAAGAAGCTAAATGATGCAAACGTTCTTCCTGACACCTATGTTTTTCATAAAAAAGGTGACACTGGAAAATACTTGACCCATGAACCTAAAGAAATATTAAAGAAGCTAAGAAAAGAATCCGGAG
>JALFYG010000125.1 GCA_022784805.1 Spirochaetales bacterium | reverse complement strand
AGGCAAAGTAATCTTTGATAGTGTTGATTACGTGGTTGTAATCATTCTTGACAGAGATAAAGAGGATAATGGAAGACTCAGGTATGGAGCCATTTGCGTTCCTTAATGCCTCTGTAAGAAGGGAAGAAGAATAAGTGAGCTCTGTCAAAGCAAGATTGGCACTTACTCCTTTAAGAGTATGAGCACCTCTGAATGCTTTCTCCAAATCTCCACTTTCTATAGCTTCTTTGAGTTCGTTGAATGATGGATCAGTAAGAAACTTTTGAAGAAATCTTTCCATCAATTTCTCATTCATAAGTCTCTTTATGGCTTCATCGTAATCCCCACCCATTTGGGTGTAGCATTCTCTGAGTGTCATATACCCCCCTTAATAACCAGTAAAACTTAACTGGTTTAATTTTCATCCCTTCTTCCAACTTTACCATTCATAATTTAATATTGCAACAAGAAATCTTAAAAGATATGAGTTAGTAAAATATTCGGGTAATTCTTTATCGAAATAATCTGAAATTTTAATCATTTTGTTACTTTATTTATGGTTAGTCCCATATAATTCCGTTGATGATTGATACAAGAACAATTGGACAAACTATGAATTTAACAAGATTAAGGAATATTGTACCAAATGGTTTGATGTAGTTGTTTGCAAAAGAAGCACCATTTGTTCCGAGAATCAGTCCTGTTATTATCGCAAGCACAAGTGCGATAAAAATCTGTAGAGCCAACGACATTTTCTTTTTAGCCATAACATACATCTCTATTTGTTATCATGGTAACAAGTGTTTTTTCTGCATAAAGTTTTATGCATTAAATCTATCATGTGATTCTTTTATAATACTAGACTCTTTGTCTAAGAATTTTTGCGAATAAAAATCTCCTCTTGTACTTTCATGTTTGAAAACAAGAGGAGGGTAAGGGAAATCCCGGCCGAAGCCGGGAAGATAGATTATTTGTAGTTCTTACTTAAGTTAGCCTTAAGAGTGTCGATAGTTGCCTTGTCCATACCGATTGCTGTAAGGAACTCTTCAGTCTTAGCTGCAAGGTCAACATTTGGAAGTTCTGAAGCCTCTACACCAGCGATGAAGGTAAGCATGCTGTCGATGTTGGATCTTTTTACAGCTTCATACTGCTCACTTCCTTTCTCAACGTGATAGTAGTTTTCATATGTTGTCATGTAGTCTTCTGCAATTTCTTCATAGGAGAGGCCCATAAGAGCTGAGAGAACAGCACTTGTAAATCCTGCTCTATCCTTTCCTTCGTTGCAGTGTACAAGATATGGTCCCTCATTATTAGCCAAAAATGTGAAGCCTTCAGCCAATCCTGCCTGGAACTCTCTTGTCTTGAAAGATACGCCCATGTTGAGAGCGATGACACTTCCATTCTCATAGAGGCTCTTGTAGTATGGAGAAGCGAAGTCTTCTTCAGCGAAATATCCAAGAATAGCTTCGTCGCTGTCTGCCAGGTTCATGACTGTCTTGACGCCATTTTCCTTGACAAATGCATCAGCATACTTTGCTCTTCCGATTTCATTGTTTACAGGGCTGGATGATCTATAGAGAGCGCCTGAACCAAGGTTTCCACCTTCAATCTCTCTGAAGTTTGCAAAGACAGCGTCTGATGAGTAGTCAGCTCTTTCATTTGTGCGTGAAAGCTGATGGATCAAGTACTGGTCTCTGTATTCTCCCTTTCCTGTGAGAACAAATGAGAGTGTTACATCTTCAAGCTTCTTTCCTTCCTCGAATACCCACTGATAAGTCTTATCAGCATTTGTGACCTTAGTGGCAATACCATATGTTGTAGCAAAGTCTCCCATGTTGATGGCGAGGATCATTGTCTCTCCGTCGTTTCTGAGTACAAGGTTTCCAAGGTCTACATCACTGTAGGATGTGCAGTATGGAGCCTCAACGACTTCGCTGCCGAAGGAAATTGTGAATACGTCACCATATTCAGCACCGATAGCGTCCATATCGCTCTTTGTGATGGTAAGCACAAGGTTTCCATATTTCTGTATATCGGAAACGGAACTATCAAGTGCAATAACTTCTTCTATAACAGGTTCTGTTGTTACCTTTGTTGCACAGGAAACTGTGAGACAAAGTGCCAAAACAATCATTGAAATGATTAAAAAGTATCTTTTCATGTTATTTTCTCCCTAGATAGAAAGGTAGCCTATAATTCACATTCTGAAAAGAGAATAAAGATCTGGATTTTGAAGCTTTGAATGTCGGAATTTTTCATTTTTCAAGAGTTTCGTGGTCATAGAGATAATAACAACAGATGGGTTTATAGCATCAAATGTTGCTTGTTCACATTGAAAAAAACTCTACTTTTTTAAATATTTTCTTCTTTTGATAACGCCATAAGAGATTGAGCAGATGCAATAAAGACCTATTTATGGTATATAATATATTATGTCAGAACCTGTGATAATCAAAATTGATGATGATACCTGGCGTATCGAGAATGACGGCGTTAGATTTTTCCTTTTGAAGGGAAAAGAGAAAGCACTACTTATTGATAGCGGAATGAATGTAAAGGGAGTGAGAGAGCTTTGTGAGCATCTCACAGATCTTCCTTTGAAGCTTATCAACACACATGGAGACATTGATCATATCGGGGGGAACGATGATTTTCCATCCTTTATGATGCATCCCTCCGAAGCAGCCAACTATTATGGTTTACAGCATAAGATTGGAATTATTGATCCCGTCTACGATGGAGACATCATAGATTTGGGAGAAAGAAAGCTGGAAGTAATGCTTACTCCCGGTCATACCCCGGGATCCATTATGCTTCTTGATGTCTCAAAAGGCGTTGTGTATTCAGGTGACTCCGTACAGGA
>JALFYG010000095.1 GCA_022784805.1 Spirochaetales bacterium | reverse complement strand
TGAAGCATTTAAGGATGAGGGAAAGGATCCTATACAAGGATTTATAAGATTCTATAAGATGCTGTTCTTGATGTATGGAATACATAGTTGTGATAAGTCTGTATTGAAAAATGACAGAAGAGATAAAGGTACTGATAGTCTCTTTTCATTGTGGAGGAGAGGTGCATGGATAACCACGCACCTTGTTTCGTCCTTATCTGCTCTCTGCCTTTTCTATGAGAGTTTCATAATCTTTGAGGTTATAGCTTTCATAGTAAGGAGCTTCAAGCTTTCCTTCATTGATTAGTTGTATTATCTCTGATCGTCTTGGGTCATCTTCTGAAAGATCTATGCCTACAATCCTCCAGTTGTTGTCCACCTCCGGTTCAATAGGAGAGTTGAGTGCAAAGTACTCCACAATCATATCTCTGATAGATGAAGATGATTCCCATTCTTTATTATTTTGGACTAATCCCAGTGTCTTGAGGGCTGAAGAGTATCTGTAGTTGTTTACAGCGACTTTCACTATTCTTTCATCTTCAAGAGGCTCACCATTAATAGTTAAGTTGACAATTCTTTCCCCGACAGGTTTTGAAAGATCAATCTCGTATTCCACACCTGCAAACATATCATAGAGATATCCAGGTATTTCTGGATTGAAAGATATGTTTATATCTCCTTCCTTCCACTGATTATAGATTGATACAGACCATTCCATGTATGCCTTCAGTTCTTTTCCTGTCATCGGGATTCTGTAGAGAGTGTTATCAAACTTATAGATATCGAAGATGTTTCCATAGTTTATCTCTCCTTCAGGAAGATCCGAAGTATCTTTGAAGAGTGCAGCGGCAGAAACGTCAGCTCCGGAGTTTTCCAATTGGATTTTGTTTATCAAATCCATTACTGCAGTATCTCTGAGTTTCCCTTCAGGAATTCCTTTTATCTCATCTTCCGGCTGGAATTTGGCTGTAGTAAATCCTAAAGCTGGTCCCTTTTCACCGTTCTCATCGATTCCTGCTACGTAGTTGGTAGCCTTCTCATGTAATTCCTTGACAATGGGGATTTCCCTTATTTCTTCGCTTGGTTCAAAATCTTTCAAGGCGATTATTTCTCTTGAAGAGGACACTACGTTTTTGTTCTCATTCAGCGTCAGAGTGACTTTTGCTATCTCTTTTCCGCCATTTCTGACGCAGACTATAGGAATTCCATTATATTCTTCATTTATTGTCGTATGAATGTGTGCTATTTGAAGCATATCCACGTCATCGTTCATTTCAAGAATTTTTAGGCCTGAGTCGCTTCCATTTTCTTCATCAAACTCTGCATATGTTCCCATGTGGGCGGATACTATGATTATGTCTGCTTTATCTGCTATATTCTCGATTTCTCTCTTTACGCTATAAGCTGCGCTTTCATAAGTGAAGTCGCTTATTCCTTCCTTCCCTCCATCCCAAATCGGGATATCTGGTGTGACGACACCGATTATGGCTATTTTTATTCCATTCCTTTCGATGATTGTATAACCGTTACCTGTGAGATATTCACCATTTATATCTTTTACGTTTGCTGCAAGAACAGGGAAGTCTGCTTTTGATATTATCTTTTTGAGATTTGTAGTCCCCCAGTTAAACTCATGGTTTCCCAGCGTCATTGCATCGTATCCCATGTAATTCATTGCTGCAATCACAGGATGCAGTTCATCAGGATTTTTGTTTGCCAGGTCATCGGTCATTATTGTGCCCTGGATATTATCTCCTGCATCCAAAAGAATAAGATCGGGGTTTACTTCTCTTTCTCTCTTGATGTAAGTGTAAAGACGGGCCATTCCGTTATCTGAAGACTCTTTGCTGTCTTCATAAGAGAATCCCCACACGTTTCCATGTAAATCAGAAGTGCAGAGGATTTCCAGTTCATATTTCTTTGTTTCAGTATTTACATCCTTCGATGTAATGCAAGAAACTGACAAGAAGAGAACAGTGAGTAATGCTAAAGCAGAAAAGAAGAGATGCTTTTTTCTCATAAATCCTCCAAGGACATATCCTAATGCTACACAAATATTTAATCTGACGATAGAGATAGAATCCGAATTTTTTAAGAAGACTTACTAAAGATTCAAAGCGTGACTACGAACCCAATCTAGTATTTCTTCGTAATTCTTATTACCAGAGGCAACAGATAATCCAAGGTCAACCAATTCTTCATCAGAGAATTTCAAGTGGATTCCATTGAATTCTAAGAATGATAGCATAACATGGACTCCAATACGCTTATTTCCATCAACAAACGCATGATTTGATATTAACGAGTAACCGATTCTGGCGCCCTTTTCTTCTTTTGTAGGATAGAGTTCCTTACCATCAAATGTCTGAAAAGCTCCTTGGAGAGCTGAATCCAAAAGGTCATAGTCTCTGACGCCTACACTACCTCCACTTTCTTCTGCAATTAGCCGGTGAAGTAAAAGAACCATGTCTATGCTGATTTTCTTCACTTTGCCAATTCCTCAAATGCTTTTTTATGGTCCTTAAGAATTCTTCTTCCTATGAACTCAATCTTCTCTTCGTCTGTCATCTCTATCTCTGGTTCTTGCTCTAAATCGATAAGAAGAAACCTGGGTTTATTGTTTTTGAAAATATATACTTTTCCGTTTTTTTCTACTCTTCTTACAGCAGAGGAAAAATTCTGATTTACTTCTGTAATGGACATTATAGCATCACTATTTATATTCATTTCTTCACCTTGATATTAATATAGCTTTAATAATAGCTAGAATCAATATCTTGTTATTGATAAGATGGATGACTTTGTTTATTGAGAATTGAAATGATTTGAGAAAACTAGGCTTTAAGGTATGAGACATCAAGAAATTCTATTCTTGGAAAAACAGGTATCATTCCTTTTATTGAGCAGCTCTTTGAAGAAAGGACAACTGCCAGAAATCGGAATGAAGATGAGATTGTGGTATATGGAGATGTTCCAAATAGTATTCATGATAGTTGCGAATATTTCCGATTAGTTCTTCAACTTCATCGAAATCTCTACAAAGAGACAGAGCTTTCTTTTGGTGTGCGTTTTAAAATATTGTAGAACTATATAAGTGAATGAAACCAAGAGCAATCCCCCATTTGAAATGGGGGAAGAGGCAAAGCCGTGGCGATGCGAAAGGTACCAAAAATAAAAGGCTCCTGTGGTAATATGAAGTGGGTTAGCCAACCACATCAAACACAGGAGGACCGGATATGGAAGACTTAAGTCTACAACATACACGATATAATTGCACGTACCACATAGTGTTCATTCCGAAATAAAAATAATGTTTGGGGAACTAAGGAACGAGATTGGTCCGATATTGAGGAAATTATGCGAGATGAAGGAGGTTGTGCTAATAGAAGGGAATATCAGGCCCGACCACGTACACATGTATCTATCGATACCGCCAAAGCTAAGCGTATCGGACTTCATGTCTTATCTAAAGGGAAAGAGTGCCCTGATGATATTCGACAAGCATCCGGAATACACGCCCAGATATGCCGCAAGGCATTTCTGGGCAAGAGGATATTATTGCGCATTATCCCGATATCGGCATAAATCTACTTATACCGACAGAATAATTATGCCGACAATCTCAGCCTAAATTCTTACACAGGAAAGAATATTCGATATCAACTATCGGCATAACATCAAATTATTTGCCCTTAAGTTTTGCCTTGTCTGTAGGACTCAATGACTTGAATATATCTTCTTCTCCTCCATCGCAGATCGACTTCAAGGTGCTTCTGATCATGTCCACATCCGTTTCTACAT
>JALFYG010000076.1 GCA_022784805.1 Spirochaetales bacterium | reverse complement strand
TCATCCTTTTTATTCTCACCCTTTACCGATGCTTTATATCCTGCTTTCTCCACTGCCTTGAACACAGCGCTTTTATCAGCAGAACCCTCTACTGACATAGAGGAAGTAAGGAGGGAGACAGAGACACTCTCTACTCCTTCCACCTTCTTTACTGCCTTTTCAACAGTGCTCTGGCATGCAGCGCAGCTCATACCATCAACTCTATAATCACACTTCATCACTTCACCAGCTTTTCTATTATTGTGACAAGCTCGTCAACAACGTGCTCATCACCTTCGTTTATTCCTCTCACAACACATCCTGATATATGTGAAGATAACAATTCTCTTGAAAAAGAAGAAAAAGCAGAAGATGCAGCTGAGCACTGAGTCAAAACATCAATGCAATATGCATCTTCTTCTATCATTTTCTTTATTCCTCTGATCTGTCCCTCTATTCTATTGAGCCTTGTAACGAGCTTTTTCTTCTCTTCATCGTTTCTATATGTCTTTTTGTTTTCACAACAATCACAACTCATATGTACTCCTATACCCCCGAAGGGTATAGAAAATATACCCCCTCCCCCTATAAGAGTCAAGGGAGAAAAATTGCATAGCATCCCTTCTTTATGCTAAATTCTAGCCATGGACGACAGTAACATTAGAAATATAGGCATCATGGCGCATATTGATGCAGGAAAGACAACTACTACAGAAAGAATTCTTTTCTATACAGGTGAGAATCACCGTATCGGTGAAGTCGATAACGGCGAAGCCACAATGGACTGGATGCAGCAGGAACAGGATAGAGGTATTACCATCACATCTGCTGCCACCACTTGTTTTTGGAAGAATCATCAGATAAATATCATCGATACTCCCGGCCACGTAGACTTCACAGCAGAAGTCGAGAGAAGCTTAAGAGTCCTGGATGGGGCTGTTGGAGTATTCTGTGCTGTTGGAGGCGTTGAGCCTCAGACAGAGACAGTATGGAAGCAGGCAGACACTTATTCTGTTCCTCGTATTGCCTTCGTCAATAAGATGGACAGAATGGGAGCAGACTTCTATGCAGTCCTTGACGAGATGAAGAAGAAACTGGGGGCAGAGCCAGTTCCACTCTTCATTCCTGTAGGAGCAGAAAGCTCCTTCTCTGGAATCATTGACCTGATCAAGGAGAAATATCTTACATTTAATGTTTCAGACCAGGGCAGCACAATCGAAGAACATGATATCCCAGATAACATGGCAGACTTGGCTGCAGAATGGAGAGAGAAGCTGATTGACAGTGTCGCATCATTCTCCGATGAAATAACTGAGCTTTATTTTGAAGGCGAAGATATTCCAAGAGATATGATCATCGCAACACTTCGTAAGTGTACACTTGAAAGAGCTCTTCTTCCTGTATTTGTAGGATCAAGTTTAAAGAATATCGGTGTCCAGACTCTTCTTGATGGTATTGTTGAACTCTTACCTTCCCCTCTGGATCTTCCTCCAGTGGAGACTATCAACGCAAAGAATCCAGATAAGAAAGAAGAGCTCAAGCACAATCCTAACGGACCATTGGAAGCTTTGATCTTCAAGATTCAGGTTGATCCTCAGGCTGGTCCATTATGCTTTGTCAGAGTCTACTCAGGTACTCTTAAGAAAGGCGTTGCTGTTTATAATATAAATAAAGGCAAGAAAGAGAGAATCAACAGACTTGTCAGAATGCATGCCATCAGAGAAGAAGATATATCAGAGCTGAAGGCCGGAGATATCGGAGTAATCATCGGATTCAAGATGGCTCAGACAGGTGACACAATTGGAGCCGAAAACCATCCATTTCTGATGGAAGAGATGAAGTTCCCTACCCCTGTTATTTCAGTCGCCATTGAACCTAACTCAACTTCTGACATGGCAAAGCTTCAAAAAGCTTTGGAGACCCTCTCCATCGAGGACCCAACCTTTACTTATAAAGATGACTCAGAGACCGGTCAGCTTGTTATAAGCGGAATGGGTGAACTTCACTTGGATGTTCTTGTTACAAGAATCACCAAGGAAATGAAGATTGACGCTAGAGTCGGTAACCCACAGGTAAGCTATAGAGAGTGCATCAAGAAAGAGAATAGCGGCACTGAAGAATGGGAGAGAACCATTGCAAACAAGGAGAACACTGCAAAGCTCTCTATGACTGTAAAGCCTAATGAGCCAAAGACAGGTAATACCTTCCATATCTCTTGTAAGACAAGAGAAATCCCGGAAGAAATCCTTGAAGCCATCAAGGAAGGCGTCGAAGGAGCCTTCAAGAGTGGAATCAAGTATGGCTATGAGTGCACTGATATCGATGTCGACATCACAGCCATCGAATACAATGAGCTTACTTCCACTCCTCTCGCCTTCACTTCCTGTGCAGCCATGGCTTATGACAGAATCTGTCAGGAAGCTGGTGCCGTGATCATGGAACCAGTAATGAAGGTTCAGGCTTCTGCTCCTAGCGAGTACATCGGAGATGTAATCTCAACCATCACTCAGCGTGGCGGTATCGTATTGAGCATGGAAAACAGAAATGGTTCTGATACTGTAGTTGCAGAGTGTCCATTGGAGAAGATGTTCGGATATACGACGGTCCTCAGATCATCCACTCAAGGAAGAGGTACCTTCAGTATGGAATTTGACCATTATGCTGAGAAAGCAGGTGGAATCGGATTCTAAACACACCAAGTGGCGTTCCTTCAGGAGCGCCACTTCTTTTAAACACAACAAGTGCAAAAGTTATGTACTATATTCTCCTAGACTGGCGTAATTCCAATCAAAATATACTTAAACACCCACAAAACC
>JALFYG010000063.1 GCA_022784805.1 Spirochaetales bacterium | reverse complement strand
GTGCAGGTATTGTTTCTATGAAGATATTTCATCCCATAGAGAGATACATAATATGGGAGTCATGACACCAGAGATGGCATCATCTCTTATTTCCTGGGCTTTTTCATCCCTCAGTGATGATGGCTCTGTCTCCTTTGCTTTCCAAGGGGGAGAGCCTACTATTGCGGGGCTTGGGTTCTTCAGACATTTTGTAGATGAAGTAAAGAGAAACAAGAAAGAGGGACAGAGCGTCAGTTTCAGCCTTCAGACTAATGGCTATGCCATTACTGAAGAATGGGCGGCATTCTTCAAAGAGAATAACTTTCTTATTGGAATCTCTGTGGATGGAAATAAGACAGAGCATGACAGGTACAGAATAGATGCTGCGGGAGAGGGAACATTCTTAAGGGTCATCGATAACCTTAAACTTCTTGAGAAGTATAAGGTGGACTATAATGCCCTCTGTGTCGTTACAGGGAAGACAGACCCAGTGAAGGCATATTCCTCTCTAAAGAGAGAAGGCTTTTCATACCTTCAGTTTATTCCATGCCTGGACCCATATGAGGAGGAGAGGGGACGGAGAGATTTCTCCCTCACTCCTGATAAATATGCCCACTTCCTCTCCGCCACATTTGATCTCTGGTACAGGGATTGGAGGAGCGGAAAGTATACTAGTGTCCGTCTATTTGACGACTATGTACACCTTGCCATGGGATACTCTCCTTCATCCTGCTCAGTCCTTGGGCGCTGCGGAGGCTATATAGTAGTTGAAGCCGATGGCTCCATTTACCCTTGTGACTTCTATGTGACAGATAAGTGGAAGATAGGCTCTTTCTCAGACTATGAAAGCGTAGATGACGTATATAAGTCGGAAGTGATGAATGCTTTCTTGAAGGAAGGCTCAAAGGAGAAGGAAGAGTGTAGGTCCTGCGGGTGGAGAAGTCTCTGTAACGGAGGATGCCGTAGGGATTGTGATTACCAAGGAACTCTTGGCTCCAACTATTTCTGCTCCTCCTTCAAGGAGTTCTTCAAGCACTCCATCTTCAGAATCGAGGAGATAGCAAGGCTGGAGCTGGAATATAGAAGAAGGGGAAATGTGTAGTCTCTTTGAATAATAAAAGTAAAACTTGTTTTCACTCTTTTATAGGGCTTATAATGCTCTAAAAGGGAAAACATGAGGTTACTTTGCGTTTCAGACACTACACGCAGTTTAGCATTCTCGCCCAGCATCAAGAGTGTTTATCATGATACTGACCTGATTCTTTCTGCAGGAGATATTCCATTGGAGTCATATGATTATATGTCTACCATGCTTTCCCGTGATGTTTATTATGTCTATGGAAACCATAACCTGACGCATTTTGATAGGGAGATGAACAAGGCTTATTATAGGAACTCAGATCCTTTGGATCCCTCTATAAAGTTCTATGGTTTCTTATTGGATGGAAAGATTGTAAGGGAGAAATCCACAGGCTTATTGATCGCAGGACTGGGCGGCAGTATGCGCTACAACCAAGGAGACAGCCAATATACCGAAAAACAGATGGAGAGAAGGATTCTCCGCATGATTCCTCTTCTCAATTATAATAAACTGAGGTATGGACGCTATCTAGACATTTTGGTTACACATGCTCCACCATATGGCATGGGTGACGGGCAGGATCTCTGCCACATGGGTTTTAAGTGTTTCTTGGATTTCATGGAGAAATATGAACCGAAATACCTAGTTCATGGTCATGTCCACCTGGATGATTGTAATTTGCCTCGTGTCACTGAGTACCATAAGACAAAGGTGATCAACGTATACGGCAGTTACCTCATCGAAGATGATAAGCTTGGAGGATGAAATAATGGCGGATCGATCCGTTACTGCCAATGACTTCGATTTAGCACATTTTAAAGCCAACATTCAGAGGATTTTCTCTACCTTTACATGGAAAAACCCTAATCTTTTGTCCCTATATGAAGTGACGAAGCTTATTAAGCCTGAGAGCGAGGCATACCTTGGGATGCAGGCTATTGAAGTGAAGAAGATAATCGGAAGCGAGAATCGCTACCACGATTTCTCTTCAGCCTTCTATCCATCCAATAACTCTCTGAAATATAGATGGGAGAGTATTGATGCTGCTAGGCTCGATAACATCACTCTCCCTCCTATTTCAGTATATAAAATAGGAGAGTGGTACTTTGTCAGGGATGGAAACCATAGAGTCTCCGTTGCAAGAAGCGAGGGCATGGATTTCATTGATGCAGAGGTTGTGGAGCTCTCATCAAAGATTCCTCTTGAAGAGGGAATGACCCTTAATGAGCTCAAAAAAAGAGTGGTTGCATACGAAAGGGAGAGGTTTATAGAGCAATATAATCCCACCTATCTTCCTATGGATAAGATATGGTTCACCACTCCCGGTGCATACCCGGAGATGGTTCACCATATCCTCGTTCATAAGTATTATGCCAACGAACACTTGGATAGGGTCCTTTCCTTCCAGGAGGGTGCAGAGAGTTGGTATAAGAATGTATACTCCCCGTTGGTGGATGCAATGGACAAGGAGCATCTCAGGTCCCATTTCCCTGGCTCCTCAGATGGCGACATCTATATGTGGTTAGTAAGGCGTTGGGATGAGATGAAAAGAATCGATTCCCTCTCCACAGAGGAAGACGCTGCCAAGGATGTGAAGAATCAAGATAAAAAGAGTGCCTTTAGGCATTGGATGGAGTATATTGGAAGTAAGCTTTCCAGAAAATGAGAGGAGTATGAATGAGTAAGGCAGACCAGATATTTGTAGCTAACATTAAGGAGATATTGGAGAATGGATTCTCTGACGAGGGGCTTGAAGTAAGACCCCAGTGGGCTGATGGTACGCCTGCCCACACTATCAAGAAGTTTGGTATTGTAAATAGATATAACCTGAAGGAAGAGTTTCCTATCCTTACCCTTCGTAAGACATATCTTAAGAGCGCAGTTGATGAGCTATTGTGGATATGGCAGAAGAAGTCCAATAGAATCGAGGACCTTCACTCCCATGTTTGGGACAGCTGGGCTGATGAGGAGGGGACAATAGGCAAGGCTTATGGCTACCAATTGGGAGTAAAGCATAAGTATAAGGAAGGGGAGTTTGATCAGGTGGACAGAGTCTTATATGACTTGAAGCATAATCCTCAGTCAAGAAGGATCATGACCAATATCTATAACCACCATGACCTCTCGGAGATGATGCTCTATCCTTGTGCTTATTCCATGACATTTAATGTTTCAGGAAGGACTCTCAATGGAATTCTCAACCAGCGTAGCCAGGATATGCTCACAGCCAACAACTGGAACGTTGCCCAATATGCTGTCCTGATGTATATGATGGCTCAGGTCTCTGATTTGGAAGTAGGGGAGCTGGTTCACGTAATAGCAGACGCCCACATCTACGACAGGCATATTCCTATCGTAAAAGAGATCATTGAGAATCCTCAGTATCCAGCTCCTGAGTTTGTGATGAACAAAGAGATCAAAGATTTCTATGCATTCACCACAGATGACTTTAAGCTTAAAGGGTATGAGTGCAATAAGAAGAAGTATGATATTCCGGTTGCAATCTAGGAGGAGAGATGAAGGCTATTCTGCATTGTGATAAGAAATGGGGCATAGGAAAGAAGAATGACCTTATGTTCCATCTTCCCAAGGATATGAAGTTTTTCCGCTCCACGACTATTAACAAAATAGTAGTCATGGGCTCCAATACTCTTCTTTCTTTCCCTGAAGGCAAGC
Organism: Spirochaetales bacterium; assembly: GCA_022784805.1. Classification (GTDB taxonomy): domain Bacteria; phylum Spirochaetota; class Spirochaetia; order Sphaerochaetales; family Sphaerochaetaceae; genus Ornithospirochaeta. Next base: position 3,424 of record JALFYG010000063.1, on the reverse strand, counting down.
CTCTTCCAAAGAGGAAGAACATAGTTCTTTGGCCAGGCGGAGACAAAGAAAGGGCAGAAAGAGATGGCTTTGTGATGGTCGAGTCTCTTCCAGAGCTGTTTTCTCTTCTTTCCACTCTTCCTCAGGATGATATCTTTGTCATTGGAGGGGCGATGATGTATCACACGATGCTCCCATATTGCTCAGAAGTACTTCTTACAAAGGTAGATGCAGACGGAGGCGCAGAAGCCTTCTTCGATAACCTTGATGCACTCCCTAATTGGAGAGAAGTAGCATCCTCAGGCCCAATCGAAGACAATGGCTACAAGATTCGTTTCACCACATATAGAAACACTTCTCCTCTTCCTCTTCTGTGATGGAAGATATCGGTTAATGATGTAAGGGGGTGCCAAGTGTACCCCCTGTTTTAATTCAAATCAAATTGTTTCCAATGTTAATTTACTGTTCAATGTGTAGGAGTTTTGCCTTCTGATACTAGTAAAAAGACGGTAAACTTTTTACACTTTTCCATAGTGAGGGCATTATCAACTACCCACGCGGCAGAGCCAGCGGGTTTCCGCCGACTGGAAAGAGGTAAAATATGAAGCCTACTTCTCCGATTCGTTTGTTCTGTGAGTAGAACAGCTTTCTGTTTATTCTGTATAACTCCTCTGCAACGAAGTTCTCAAAAAAGGAACCATTGTTGATGTCTTCTTCTCCTTGCAGAAGCTTTAACTGTGTTTCATGACCAACGCATGTGGAAAGAAGCCCTTCATATGATAAAAGAGCTTCATAAGATTACTCCCCAGATTAGCAACGATGTTGATTGTGATATCTTTTCCTTAACTATCTAGAATGCTGGGGAGCATATAGAAAGGGATATTTGTGATAGCTCCCATTTTCTTTAACTCCTTCTGGCTTACGATCAAAGGGCTTTCCACAATGCTTGAGTATTTCCTGCAGAATTCATCCAATGATAAATGGGAGTCTATCCTGGAACTCTTGCACTCTATGGGTTGAACATGAGTTTTACGCCTGATAAGAAAATCTATCTCATAATTATGTGTTGAGTTTTCTTTTGGCCAAGTCATGAAGAAGAGATTCCTTCCTGACGATGCAATTGCAGTGGCAACTGCATTCTCATAGAGAAAACCAAGATTAGCAGGAAGCTTATCTGAAAGAAGCTTTGCATATATGTTTTCTTCTTTCTCTTCGTTTAGATCAAAAAGGAGAGAAACCATAAGGCCAGTATCAGCCAAGTAGAGTTTAAAATAGTCTACATCCTCATCTTGGGAAAGAAACACTGAAGGTGCAGTGACTTTATAACAAGGAATGACGGTTTTTGAATCCAATAACTCAGATAATTTATTCTCTCTGCTCTCGGATTTTTTTGCTTTTACAGCTTTTGAAATTGAGAATTTTCTCGAACCAACCGATAGCTGAGAAGGTATGGATTTGAAGAGCTTTGATATTGTTCCACTGGGATCAATTTTGTAGAAGTCTTCTTCATACAACTTAAGAATCTTCTTTTTGACGCTGTCAATGTAGAAGAAGTTCTTTCCTTCTATATATGCCTCAACTGCCTGAGGCATACCTCCCACAGCCATATAGATTCGGAAGTTGCGCATCTTCTCTCTTCCTATTGAGTTCCCAAGAGACATTTTCTTGCTATAGATTTCTGATGCAGCTTTGAAAGAATAGGTGTCACCCAATGCCCATAAGAATTCTTCGTAATCCATTGGATACACGTTGATGGAGTGTTCTTCGGAAGGAATGACTATGTTTTGAACATTTTTCTTTATAGAAAGAAGAGAGCCTGTCTCTATGTAATCGTAACGCCCATCTTTCACCAAATACTTTATGGCTTCTCTTAATTGAGGTCTTCTTTGAATCTCATCAATGATGATCACTGATTCTCTCTCGAATAGTTCTACTCCTGTGATTGTCTGAAGTGTAAGGAAGAATAGATCTCTATTGTTTACAAGTTTAATACACTCATCCATGGCAGGAGTTAAATCAGCACAATTAATGATGATGTTGCTCTTATATTCATTGGTTGCAAACTGTTCTGCTATGGTACTTTTTCCCACTCTTCTAGGGCCCTCGAGAAGTGCAGCATACTTACCTGAAAAGTCTTTTTTCCAATTTAAAAGCTCGTTATATGCCTTTCTTTTAAAGTAAATCATATCTTCCTCTTTGAATTTTATATCCTATAAACAATTATTTAACTATATTGTCAAAAATTCAAGATAGAACCAGTGAAAAACGGTCAATATTTCAAGATACGAAAGACAAAAAACGGGCGATATTTCAAGATGATGAGGTTTTGGATAAAAGAGAGGAACAAAGAAGCTATGAATCAGGATGAGTCACATGCTTGGAGGTGTGGCACCTCCAAGTAGAAATAGAGTTATCTTGATTTGGAGGAAAGTTTATCAAGAGAGATGATGGTGCAAGAAGAAGAGTGATAACTATCTCGCCAACATAAATCCAATAAAAGCAACCTATCGAAATGAGCATGATTGTGTATAGATTAGGGCTTATTTCTCCCTTGTTTCTTTTTTATAAATGTCACAACATTTGAACATGGGAACAAAGACGGGTGATTTTTCAAAGGGCAGTGTGCCAATGCATATGGTGCGCATCGCAGCCCCTATTTTCTTGGCTGAGCTGGTGAATGTTACATATAACATCGTAGATAGGATGTTCATTGGTCACATCCCTTCCACAGGAACCTTGGCCCTTTCAGGAGTAGGTGTAGCTTTCCCTCTGATCTCTTTTATCAACGCATTTGCCGGCTTTGTTTCTTCTGGTGGTGCTCCTCTCTTTTCAATAACAAGAGGAGAAGGTGATGACAAGAAGGCAGGGGAGATTCTTGAGACCTCAGTATCTTTCTTATTGCTTACATCCCTCTTCTTGATGATCCTTCTCTTTTCTTTGATGAATGTAGTCCTGCCTATAATGGGTGCTGATGATACCACCTTCTCCTTTGCCAAGAGTTACTTCTCCATCTATCTTCTGGGCACTCCCTTTGTCTTGATATCTCTCGGAGCCAATCCTTTTATAACAGCACAGGGCCATGCAATGGTGGGAATGGCCACAGTCATGATAGGTGCTGTCATAAACATAATATTGGACCCAATCTTTATCTTCGTTTTGGGAATGGGAGTAAAGGGAGCCGCCGCAGCCACTGTCATAAGCCAGGGATGCTCTGCACTCTGGGTCATTGGATTCTTAATCAAGGGTGATGAGATCAAGCTTAAGAAACTGAGAATTGTTCCGTCCCTCTTAGGAAAGATCATCAAGCTTGGAGTCAGCGGCTTCAGCTTTAAGGTCACCAACAGCCTTACCCAGGGGGTTGCAAATATGACACTCCGTGCCTATGGCGGGGCATCAGGAGCTCTATATATCGGTGCCATGAGCATCATCAACAGCATGAGAGAAG
>JALFYG010000087.1 GCA_022784805.1 Spirochaetales bacterium | reverse complement strand
GGTTTAATGAGAAAACTAATTGCCTTCATGACTTTATAGTATCAGAAAAGACCCTTTATTTGCATCGTAGTTCTTCATCCCATAGTATTTCTTTCAAAAAAATGGGTCATCTGACATGCAAGACTCAAAACTTTGTGGCATCTTCGGTTTTATCAACATCAAATGATGTATCTTGACTTATTAGAGTTCTAATGAGAATCTCCATATATGGATGAATTGAGAGATATTTCCTTATCAGAGATGATAAATTCCATACCGGAAAGTATAAGAAGTTCTTTCTCGAGAGTAACATTTAAAAAAGGTGACACAATCATCGAACAAGGAGACTCTGTCAGATATGGCTATATCGTGGAGGAAGGCTCTTACGATGTCATAAAGACGGACTATTACGAGAAAACCTACCTGCTGGAGAGAAAATACTGTGGAAGATTTATTAGCCTGATGGATATCTATTCAGGGAAAATGATCCAATGCGCAACCATCAGGGCATTATCAGATATGAAAGTTCTGAGAATTCCAGCTTCCCAATGCATCCGAATGTTATATGTTCCATCCCTTTTTCAACCATACTTGATAAGAATGTGGGCGGAACAATTTTATAACACCAATGTGGAGCAAAGAAACCTCCCAATACTCTCAAATAAAGTCAAACTTTGTAGATATATCTCGAAAAACGCCACACTTAAAAATGGAAAGTATGTCCTTAATATGACTCGAGACACCTTGGTGAAAGTAATGGGATGCTCAAGAAGAACTCTCTTCAGATTACTTGAAAAACTCAAGGAAGAAGAAATCATCGAGACAGACAGAAATGAAATCTCCCTTTCACCCTCTCAAATGAAAAGGCTAAGGGAGATAGAAGAATAAACTCTTCTTATTTCAACGGTGAGTAATAACCATCATCCAAGAGACCCAATCTCTGGTACATATCTTCCGGAGTATCATTTTCCATCATCAATTTCACCATTGCTTCTATCATTCTCTTCTCAACAGCCTCATCGTGTATCGGATGGTTCTGTCCCGGGTCTGATAGGGTGTCATAGAGAAGGTCTCCATTCTCATACACCTCTTTTGGCGGGAATCCCTTAAGTGTCTTGACATACCATCCACCTTCATAAGAAGGAACCTTGATACCCTTGGAGAAAGTGAACTCTCTGCCTTCTTTTCGTGTCTTTAATGTATCCACGTCCACTGCTCCTGGATAGGAATGCGGAATCAACATATAGTTGGAAAGAACATTTTCATACTTCTTTCTTGGAGCCCTCATATACACATATCTGCCGTCTGTAATGTTTACGTGGAGGCCGAATTGTCCAAAGAGAGCATATTCCCTGTCGTTTTCTCCATCCAAAGCCTTTCCGAGATTTATTCCCATCATATCTTCTGTTTTTTCTATGCCGAAATAATCGAGAAGAGTCGGAGCAATATCGATTGTCTGACAGAGAGAGCTATTCCTCTTACCCTCACTTTCCCTTCTTGGATCATGGATAAAGAAAGGCGTATGGGAAATCTCATTCCAATAAGGCATCAATAGTTTCCCCCACCAACCGTGTTCAGAGAGAAGGAAACCATGGTCAGTGTTCACAATAAGCATGGTGTCTTTCCACATATCGTGCTCATCCATGAAATCCAAAACCTTTCCCAGATAAAAATCACACTGCGTCACAAGGGCAAAGTAGTTTCTTCTGCACTCTCTGATGGCGTCTTCACTTTCTCTTACAGGATGATATCCTGGCCAATCAAATTGAGGGCCGTCATAATCATTAGGATACATTTCCTTGTATCTTTCCTGGGTGAAGAAAGGCTCATGGGGATCGAAGGACTCTATCTGAAGGAACCAATTGTCACTGTCTTTGTTCTTCTCCATGAACTCCAACCCCTTTGAGAAAGTCACGGCAATTGACTGGTTCTGTTCTTCCTTCATATATTCCCTGTTGATGTATTCTTGTCTGCCACAGAAATCTGTTCTTCCATCAATATGAGGAGGAGTTTCATGGTCAACAATGCCTTTCCAGTGATCACCTTCCTGTCCTCTGACAAACTCATAGGTATCATATTGGTTCCAATATACTCCGCCACCTTCTTCCCAATAGTGCCAATGGTCTGTCACAAGGTGGGTGTATATTCCATGATCTGAGAGCATCTTTACAGATGAATCATCATATCCTTCAAATGGTCCCCAGGAACGATGAAGGAAATTATATCTACCTGTATGGAGCTCACGCCTTGCAGGCATGCAAGGAAGAGACCCTGCGTAGAAGTTATCAAAAGTGGTGCATTTCTCAGCTAGGCGCTGGAAATTAGGACTTATAACATTCTCTGAGCCATATGCTGAGAGCATATGACGATTCAAAGAATCAAACATAACCATTATCGCTTTCATTTTATTTTACCCAAATAGGTGATGACCAAGCTCGTTGCTCATCTTTCTGCCTTACTTTGACGTAGTAGTAATCTTCTTCTTTTTCCTTTGTATCTTTGAACTCAAAATCAAATTCGAGACTTGAAGGAATAAAAGTATAGATGACTCTGCCATTCTTTATGATGTCGACACCCTCTACTTCCGTCACACCAATTCCACTTACTTTGATGTTTCTCTCCTCTCCAGAGGTAATTGAGCCCATATTAAGTCCATTCAAAGTAAAGTTAAGAAGAATCCTTGCTCCTGTAGTGCCATAAGTGTGTCTGTTTTTAAGTGCACTCCAGACACCTTCACTGGTTCTTTCCTCTGCGAAGACGGCAACGATTCCACCTTCTTTACCATGTTCCATCTGATGGGAATCGGAGCCTGCAGTGAAGCCCAAGTGATAGCCCCTTTCCAGTGCATCCCGAGCACACTTCTTCTCAAACTTGGCGATATTCTTTGTGTACTTACTAGTGTTACCATATGCTTCATAGTCTGCGTGACGGGAATATATCTCCATCAAAGGCTCAACTTCTTCATCATGGTAGCTCCAGTCGGTTGCGGCAGAGACTCTTCCCCAATCTGCTGCTGGATGATGAGGGATACAGATTGCTCCAGCTTTCTTTATGCTCTCATAGAGTCTATCTGGATTCATTCCTGATGGATCAATGGAAGTAAAGAGCTTTCCCTCCCTCGATGGGTAGTATACGTTCTTATGACCGAAGTCATGCATATATTCATTAGGGGTCCATTCAAAGGCCAGAAGAGCAATAAGGCCATTATCTTCATTGATATTATTCCTCTGGGCCCTGTTGAACTCCCACTCTGCATCGGTGGCTTCGTCTGGATATGAATCGTGATCTGTAAGAGCACAGAAATCCATTTGGGAATCAATCATTGCATAATGATAGTACTGATCCACTTCCCCCATTCCATCGCTCATATTGCTCTGTCCGTGGATATCTCCGAAGAGAAGATTAGAAGAAATATTGTTCTTTCTAAGCCAAGCTTTCTTTTTCCCTTCATCTACACCGGAAAGATCTTTTTCCATTAATATAGGCTGAACGAATTTATCGATATGATTCTCTTTTTCCGTGTCGTCATACTTCTCAATTTCATCTATTGTCACTTCGTTATAGATGATCACGGCATTTCGGATCTGATGGCCATTCATCATTGCAAACTGCCAAGCGTATCTGAGATTTCCTTTCTTATCTAAGGAAAGAGATGGTCTCACGGCACACATACCGTCATCAAAGGTGAGACAGCAACCCTTTGACCAAGTTCCATCACTGTGTCTGACTCTTCCAACAATATTGTTCTTGCCGATTGTGTAGGCAAAAACCAAATTATCACCATTGGAGGCCACAGAGACATTGTTGTACCAGTTACGGTTTTCAACATGAACCATTTCTTTTTTCGCTTCAATTTCTGTTCCATTAACCTTCAAATCTCTTGAGAGATAAGCAAAATAAGATAACGGGCCATTTTCATACCAACATACGACCACATCGTCTCCGCACTTAGTGACTACAGCTTCAGCACATCGATACTGGCGTGAGTTGATGCGAACTTCTTCTCCAAGCTTCTCACCCTTCACTACCCTTGCCATAACATCGTAGCTTTCACCGTTGAAGGCATCGTAGACAACTACATAGCCGTCATCAATCATAACACCAGATGGTCTATAAGCTTTCTTTATTGTGCTGACGACTCTCTTCTCCTCCCCATCATAGGCAACGGTTTCACTAAAACCCTTGCCTTGTCTGGAGTATAGAAGAATAGGTTTATCTGCCATCTTTACAAATGAAGGATAGAAAAGAGCTTCTCCACTATCGACTACAACGGAAGAAGAAAGAACGCCATTCTTCATAGAACGCATCATCATCTTCCATTCGTCTTCACTGTACTCAGACCAAGCAAAGAAAATCTCATCTCCGATTGACTCTACAACAGGGCGGAATGCCAGTCCTTCTCCTGATATCTTCTTTTCTTCGATTACATTTTTCCCATCAAGAATGGAAAGGATCACTTCATCGGAGTGTCTCTTACTCTCTACAGACACTATGTAATTCTTGTCATCTGGTCCAATTGTGATAGATGGATACTGTCTATTTGTCTTCCAAATGTCATTTAGTCTAGTTGAGTTTTCAGAAAAAACATGCATACTTCCCTCCTTTTTTAATCGTCTTCATGTTTTCCTACGCCTGCTGGTGGCTTGATGTTCTGGACACCGAACATCAATACAAAGAGAGTCACCATATATGGAATCATCTGTATCAACTGTGAAGGCACTCCATATCCCTGTAGATATATCTGCAAGGCTTCACAGAATCCAAAAAGGAGGCCGAACAAAAGGACATGCACCGGGTTGTAACGGGAAAGAATAGCGATTGCAACGGCAATGTATCCTCTTCCTGCTGACATTTCTCGCACGAACATATCAAGAGAATCTATGGATAGATAAGCTCCACCCAAACCTGCGAGACATCCACAGATTGCAACTCCGATGTACTTCATCTTATGCACTGGGATTCCGACACTGCTTGCAGCCTTCGGGTTCTCTCCAACCATTCTCAGACAAAGACCGAAGTGTGTCTTGAAAAGAAGGAACCAGCCTCCAATAGCTACGATCAATGCTATGACAAAGAGTATTGACTGCTTGGAGAAGATATCACCCAAAACTGGGACGTTCTTCAAGAAAGAGAGCCTGATGGAGACAGCACTGACAGAGGGAGAGGATCCTTTATTGTTCCATACTATCTGCATCAACAAAGTTGTTGTTGCCGTAGCAAGAAGGTTGAGGCCAATACCGCTTATGACCTGGTTCATCTTATATCTGATACAGAAGAGGCCATGGAGCATACCGATTATTAGTCCTCCCAAGATTCCAGAGAGTACGCCGATGAAGGCGCTACCTGAGAGATAAGAACCAAGAACCGCCGTAAAGGATCCAAAGAGCATCATGCTCTCCAAACCCAATGCCATGATTCCACCTCTAACGGAGAAGACTCCTCCAAGAGCTGCAAGAACAAGAGGAATGGAAAGAGAAATGGAAGAACTGAGAATACCTAGCAACATTTTTTAGCCTCCTTTTTCTTTCCTTTTCTTCCAATGATCCTTTCAATAAGGATTGGAGCAGATACCAGCAAGACAACCAAAGCCTGTATTACTGAGACAAACTCAGTTGGAATTCTGCTGGTCATATTGAGGTAGTTGGCACCATTTTTAAGAGCGCCGAATATAATGCCGGAGAAGATTATTCCAATGGCACTGTCATTGGCCAAAGCAGCAACAGCGATACCGGAGTAACCATATCCGGAAGAGAAACCTGCAACAAAGCGTTTGTTGACGCTCATAACCTGCACGGCTCCTGCCAAGCCTGCAACTGCACCAGAGACAAACATTGCAAAGAGCATTATCCTTCCTGTCCTGATTCCAGCTGTTTCACTAGCCTTCATATTGAGACCCACGGCCTTGATCTTGAAACCAGTCTTTGTCTTCTCCAACAGAACATAGATGAAGATTGCAACCACAACAGCTATAAAGAAGGCTGCTGTAAGTTGCCCTTTGGAAAAGAGCTTTGGAAGAAGTGCTGAATCCACCATCTTCTCTGTCTGTGCAATGGACCCTTCAGCCTTCAATGGATAGTTCACAAGATAGGATGTGAAGTTTATAAGGATAAAGTTAGTCATTGTAGTGGTAATGACTTCGTTGGATCCAAATCTGACCTTCAGCCATCCAATGAAAAGACCTGCCAGTCCTCCAGCAACAATTGAAGCCACCATCACAAGAAATATGTGCACTACCATAGGTAGTCCCCAATCCTGCATGCCCACCAAGGCTCCAGCCAATGCTCCGATATAGAAGTCACCTTCGACACCAAGGTTGATCATGGTTGTCTTCTTGGCAATCATGTAAGCCAGCCCTGTAAAGATAAGAGGAGTAGCCTGAATCAAAGTATTGGAGAAACTTGTAAAGGAACCAAAGGCACCCTTCATAATAACAGTGAAGGCAGTAATAGGGTTATAGCCGGAGATCAGCATTATGAGAGCGGAAAGGATAACTGACAGGACGAATGCCACAAGTGGTATCAAAGCCGAGTTTGCTTTAGATTTATTCATTTTCTCTCTTTCCTCCTGTCATTAAGAGTCCTAGTTCAATGTGGTTAGTTGCATTCTTATCCAACACAGCCACTATCTTTCCGTCATACATAACTGCAATGCGGTCTGAAAGGTTATAGACTTCATCCAAGTCAGCGCTTACCAAGAGCACAGACTTTCCTTCCTTTTTAAGGTTTAAGATTCTATGGTGAATGTTTTCCATTGCCCCTACGTCAACGCCTCTAGTGGGCTGGGCAACGATCAAAACATCTGGGTTCTGTTTTATTACTCTGGAAACGACTATCTTCTGTTGGTTTCCACCAGAGAGAGATGAAGCCAGTTCCTTTCCATTAGGTGTCTTGATTTCATACTCCTTGATGGCGTCTTCTGCATACTTCTCAATGGCTTTTTCCTTCAAAAATCCATGGCTTGAGAACAATGGGTCGTCGTGATACCCAAGAATCTCATTTCTTGCCACAGACATTTCAGTGATCAAGCCTCTTGTGAGTCTATCTTCCGGAATATGTCCAATCTTATTCTTCAAGAAATCTGCAGCATCGCCCTTGATTTCTTCGTTTCCTTTTAAAATTCTACCTTTATCAGGCTTCTTAAGGCCTGTAAGTACTTCAATAAGCTCACTCTGGCCATTTCCCTCG
>JALFYG010000028.1 GCA_022784805.1 Spirochaetales bacterium | reverse complement strand
CTCTGATGATGGCAAGTATTCCCCAGAGAACAGCACAGGCAACAGCCATGGAAACTGTTATTGCCAGGCCTTTTATATCGCCGGAAGCAATGTCTACGTCCACTGCCTTCTCAGTAAAGAGAGGGATGATAGTCTTAAATGCAGCGCTGACTATAGCCACAATACTAATGACCACCACCTTACTCTTATATTGAGCGCAGTATTGTAATATTCTCTTTATGGCCTCGCCCTTCGTAACCTTTGAGGAGGCCTCATCTTTTTTATAGTTTTGTCTCATTAGTTATCTCCTTCTTCAGGATATTGGGAGATATATGTCTCCCAATAGAGGCCTCTCTTAGAAAGTAGTTCAGAGTGGGTTCCTCTTTCAGCGATGCGTCCATCCTCGAGAACAATGATTTCATCGGCAGATGAAACAGCGCTGATTCTATGAGCAGTGATCAAGAGACTTCTGGAACCCTCTTCTCTGATGGTTCTCTCGATATCTCTTTCCGTTTCCATATCCAAGGCAGAAGTGGCGTCATCAAGAATCAGAAGCTGATTCTTTCGTAGGAATGCCCTGGCAATGGAGAGTCTCTGTTTCTGACCTCCACTTAGTCCTACGCCTCTTTCTCCGATGACAGTATCCCAGCCATTCTCCAGTTTCTCAATAAAGGAGGAAGCTTCTGCATCCTTTGCAGCACTTTTTATATCTTCTTCCTTGGCGGTCTTTCTGCTTCCAAGTGCAATGTTATTCTTTACACTGTCTGAGAATAAGAAGACATCCTGTGTGACGATGGATGAGAAGTCTTTGGCAGAGCGCAGAGTCATATCACGCATATCGACACCGTTGATGGTGACTCTTCCATCTGTAGGATCCAAGAATCTCACGGCAAGGGATGCAATGAGAGACTTACCGCTTCCGCTTGGTCCCATTACAGCCAATGTCTTACCCGGGGTAATCTCAAAGGAAACATCATGAAGAAGCTCTTTATCCCCATTCTTGAAGGAAACATGCTCAAACTTCATTACGCCCCTATGGTCATCTGTGGAGATTTCCCCGTCGCTAATCTTTGATTTCCTGTCAAGAATAGCGCTGACTTTTCTCCAGCCTGCCCTTGCGTTTGATATCTCGACAAGGAGCCAACCTATTTCCATCATCGGCCAGGAGAGCTCGCTGGTGTATTCAAGGATCATGGTCAGATCCCCGAAGCTCATGTTTCCGTTGATTACCTCGATTCCCCCAATAAGGATGGCAAGTGGTGCCATTATCAAGGCAATGACAGACTGTGGAGTACACCAGTTGACCCATAGGGAGTCGAAGGAGGTGGAGAGACGCCTGAACATTGAGGCTTCCCTTGAGAATCTTTCCTTTTCCTTTTCTTCCTTACCGAAGGACTTTACTGTACGCACACCCATGATGGCTTCACTGGCGGCTTGGTTAAGGTCTGCGCGCTTATCTGAGATACTGTCGGAAAGCTTATCACCCTTCTTTTCACTCTTTATTGCCAGATACCCAATTATAGGCATGCAGATAAGAGGTACGATTCCACACTTCCAGTTTACCCTTACCAGGGCAAAGAACTGGGTCAAGATAATACAGATTATCTCGATAAGGAAAATTCCGCAGAAACCGAAGATGAAACCAATGTTGTCTGTATCAGATGTAGTGCGGCTCATAAGATCTGCAGGGGTACGGGATGAAAAGAAGTCTCCGTCCTGCTTTGTGATGGCTGTAAAGACATCATGACGCAAGAAACACGAAGTTCGCTTACTTATCTTGTCGCTGGTATACTCCTGGAAGTATCCCAAGACACCAGGCATTAAGTATGCAAGTGCCATGAAGCACAATAGTCGGGGAAATATGGCGTAGTTTTTCCCTCCTATTACTTCATCTACGATTCTTGCAAGGAGTGTAGGGGCAATTACTCGTATTGATACCTGCAGAATCAGCATAATTGCACAGAATATATATAAATGAACATTTTTGCGGGCATAACCCAATAGTCTATGTTTTTTCATATCCCTCCTCCGGGGAATTGGGCAAAATAGCCCATCATTCGGCGACGACTCTACTTTTCTCTAGTTTGGGTTGATTTTGTAGTCTGAGGGAATTCAGATTGCTAGGAAAGCGAGGACGGAAACATTAATCATTCTATGTCTGGCTTTAATTTCCATTTTAAATCCTCCTCTCCTCATTGGGATGTTAAGACAATAACATACAATTGTTTTGTTATTCAAGCCACAAATCTGTACTTTTATATCATTGTGTGTTCTATTTCATTTAATGCTCTTTGTTGTAATGATTAATAACAAGATTTAATTTTTTTTATTTGCTACATCTCAGAAGTTTTGAGATATAATCTTCTCTAAAGTGTAGAAAACTGTATTTCCATTGCCTTGGCAGAAAGGAGGAAGTCATGAATACAAATATCATCATTACAATAGGACGTGAATTCGGTTCAGGCGGAAGAGAGCTGGCAAGAAGACTCTCCGAAGAACTTGGTTTTGCATATTACGACCAGGAAATATTAAAAGAAATTGCTCAGCGCACCCAGCTCAGCGAAAGCTATGTAAGGGCCATTGTAGAGAAATCTCCTATTACAAGTTACCCGATCCATGTGGTCAGATCCTTCCATCCGGCAGTATCTCCTGTTATGGATCAGACAAACAAGGTTTGTCAGGAACAGACAACCATCATCAAGGAACTTGCCGAGAAGTCAGATTGTATCATTGTAGGTCGATGTGCTGACTACATTCTCAGAGACTACAATATCCTCAGAATCTTCGTTTACTCAGAGATGAAGGAAAAGATCGCCCGCTGCAGGGCAAAGAGCGGAGACGCAGAGAGCCTCAGCGACAAAGAACTTGAGAAGCAGATCAAGAACATCGACAAGAACAGAAAGAAGTATTATGACTTCTATACAGGCCAGGAATGGGGTGACAAGCGTAACTATGACCTTATGATCAATACAAGCAATATCTCCATTAAGATGGCTGCCCATGAAATTGCAGTCATGGTAAAAGAGTTCAAGAATACATCTAACTAAAAAAGTTTCATAAAGACTTCACTATTCCCCTTTTTGTTGTTATATTTAGACAAAGGGGGGATTTGAATGAATGTTCAGAACAGCTCACTACAATGGAATCGTCTCTTCATCTCGGTTTCGCTGAAGATTGGTAAAATTTATTTTCAGACTTCAGATATGAATTTAACACTGTTTAGTGCACATTCAGAAGAGAGATGGCAGTGGGTGGATGAGAGTTTTGTAAAGAAAGCCACGGAGATCTACATTTGGCTATTGAACAATCCAAAAGAAGAAAACACAGCTCTCTCCTGCTCCTTTGAATACCTTTTGTCCCATGTCCAAGACACCCCATCATCCCCTCTTATCCCCAAACTAACTGAAAGCGAATATTTGAAGAAATATTTAGGTGCAGACTATGACAATTATTTCTCCTATTCTAGTTGAGTTGTGTTAGTATAACTCTATGGAAAACACCAAGGATAAATCAAAGGATAAGAAATTACAGAAAAAGCCCAATGCTTTTGTCTATTATATAATAGGTCCCATTTTTTCAGGGTTGATGAGAGCCCAGTTTAATCTCCATACAAAGGGAGAGAAACCAGAGGGACCAGCAATTGTCTTGAGTAACCACACTTCAAACCATGACTACAAGTTTGTTGCATCCGCCATGTGGCCACGACGCATCACCTTTGTTGCAACATACCACTGGTTCACATTCAAGTGGCTCGGATTCTGGCTTCGCTTGATGGGAGCCATCCCAAAGTACCAGTTTGCAACAGATATGGCCAGCATGAAGAAGATCAGATACACCTTGGACAAGAACAAGGGAATAGTCTTCATCGCTCCTGAAGGTACTGTCTATGCAGGAGGAAAGCTGGGATTCATCTCCCCTTCCATTGCAAAGACCATTAAGATCTTCGGCGTCCCTGTTTATGCTTCCCTCATTCAGGGAGCAGGACTAGGAAACGCAAAGTGGTCCACTCATACCCATAGGGGAAGAGTTGATGTGGAGACATCCCTAATCATCTCAAAGGAAGAGACAAAGTCTCTCTCTGTAAATGAAATCATGGACAAAATAAACACTTCCCTTGCCTACGACGAGTTTGAGTACCAAAAGAAGACTGGCATTCAGATTAAGGGAGACGACAAGCTGGAAGGCTTCGACACCATGTTCTATAAGTGTCCATGCTGTGGAAAGGAATTCAGCATTGTTTCCCACGGAAACGAAGTAGAGTGCACGGCATGTGGAACAAAGGCTACCCTTGACGACTCCTTCCGCTTCCATTGGTCTGGAGACAAGGAGTACTTCGACAACTACTCAGAGTGGTATGACTGGCAGCTAATGAAGGTGAAGGAAGAAGTTGCAGACCCAAACTTTAAAATGGAAGAGCTTGTGGACTATGGAACCGATGAGCCTGGTGTAGATAACTACGTAAAGGTAGGAAGAGGTGTCATTAAGTTCACCCACTCCGGTTGGGATTACCAAGGTACCTTCAGAGGCGAAGAGATAACAGAGCACGATGAAGTTGAGAATGTATTTCTTGCCACCCTCAAGATTGGAAAGCACTTTGAGCTCCCATTCAAAAATGGTCACTGCAGAGTCTTCTACCCCATTGAAAATGGCAAGACCAGCATGAAATGGCATCTAGCATCGAGAGCCATGAGCGAACTATTGGAAGAGAAGAAGAACCAATAAACCATCGCATAAACACAAAGGAAAACATCCTCCGAAAAGACAGAGGTTGTTTTCTTTATCAAATAATTCTTATTGGTTTATCAAGTAGTGGTAGTGATCAGCGTACTTTCTTATCTTTATATCAAAGACGCTGTCGAGAATGCCGGAGGAATAGACAGCATCCGGAGTATCTTCCGCAACTGTCCTACCGTCCTTCATCACAACAATCTTGTCTGCTGTTTCCAAGGCTTGGATAATATCATGTAAAACAACTATTACACACTTACCTTCCCTAGCCAGCTCCTTTGCCTCGGATAAGACCTTGAACTGCCTTGAGATATCCAAAAAAGTTGTGGGCTCATCAAATAATATTACATCAGTCTCCTGCACCAGGCACATTGCAATATATACTTTCTGCCTCTCTCCACCACTAAGAGAAGAGACAAGGGTGTCTTTCTTATCCAGGAGTCCCATTTTCTCCAGGGCTTCATCAACCTTTTTATAGTCTTCCTTTGTATATCTACGTGGATATCCTGTATAAGGAAAGCGACCATGAAGTACCAGTGACGACACTTTGATGTCACTTGTATTCCTACTCTGAGGTAGGTATGCTACCTTCTTTGCATTCTCTACTCTAGAGAGTGAGAACAAGTCCTCGCCATCTAGGACGATCTCACCCTTATATGGAGTAATAATCTTGGAAATAACCTTCAAAAGTGTGGACTTACCTGAGCCATTAGGACCAAGAATAGCTGTTACACTACCCTTTTCTGCTGAGAATGACACATTCTCCAGCACAGTCTTTTTGTCGTATCCGGCAGATATATCTCTTACTACAAGCCCCTTCATCATCTTCTCCCCCTAATAACCATATACAAAAAGACTGGTCCTCCTATAAGAGCCAATATAACTCCCACCGGAACTTCATATGGGGAGAATATGATACGAGAGAGGGTATCTGAAAGAGTGACGAAAGCCGCCCCGGAGATAGCTGAGAGAGGAAGATAGTAGGAACTATCACCCTTAATGACCCATCTCACTCCATTTGGAATCAAGAGACCCACAAACCCCATGAGGCCTGCAAAGCTTACTGCAG
>JALFYG010000021.1 GCA_022784805.1 Spirochaetales bacterium | reverse complement strand
CATGTTCTGAGGTACGTCGTTGAAGTTGGCCAAGAGCTGCTTTGTATCCTTTGGAAGGCAGTAGCCTCCATAACCGAAGGATGGGTTGTTGTAGTGGGTTCCGATTCTTGGATCCAGGCAGACTCCGTCGATTATCTGTCTGGTATCAAGGCCCTTGGTCTCTGCATAGGTATCAAGCTCATTGAAATATGATACACGAAGGGCCAGGTATGTGTTTGCAAAGAGCTTTACAGCCTCGGCCTCGGTAAAGCCCATGAAGAGGGTGGGGATATCTTCCTTGATTGCGCCCTGCTGTAGGAGGCTGGAGAAGACCTTTGCCTTTTCTTCGGACTCCTTGTCGCATGATACGATTATCCTGGAGGGATAAAGGTTGTCATAAAGGGCCTTGGATTCCCTGAGAAACTCAGGACTGAAAAGAATATTCTTTGTCTTGTACTTCTCTCTTACGGACGCTGTGTATCCCACAGGAACAGTGGACTTTATGATAATGGTGGCTTTGGGGTTCACTCTTAATACTCTCTCTATTACGTCCTCTACACTTGAGCAGTCGAAGAAGTTTCTCTTGGAGTCGTAATTGGTAGGGGCTGCTATTATTACAAACTCCGCATCCCTATAGGCGAAGTCGGCGTCAAGAGTAGCCCTCAGGTCCAAGTCCTTCTCTTTGAAATACTTTTCTATGTACTCGTCCTGGATGGGAGAGATACGCTTATTGATCATATCCACTTTCTTGGAAACTATATCCACGGCGACAACATGGTTGTGCTGTGATAACAGTGTCGCCATAGACAATCCCACATATCCTGTTCCTGCTACAGCTATATTGTATCTTTTATTGGGTTTTGTTCTCTTTAGCGCTTCTTCGCTTACAAAAAGGTCTGTGACTTCAAAACCCAATACCTCCCCCAATCTCTCAATCTGATCTATAGAGGGCATATACTCTTTGTTCTCTATACGCCCTATCATGACTCTGTTGATTCCTGTCTTCTCCGATAGAGAGGCTTGGGTAAGCCCCAAGGCCTTTCTCTTTGAGAGAATGGTGTCGATCATCTTTTCTTGAGATAGCTTTTTCATAATCCCCCTAGCCAATGTTACTAATAGTTGCATTAATGCTTTCATTGGCTCCCTTCTTCCTTACCGTCCAATGGGAGTAAAGTCAACTGAAGGAGCTTGATATTGTAGATAATTCCACTATTGATTACATTTCAGGCGGTTTTTGAGATATGAGTGGGCTTTTGATATGTCTTCTCTATTAAAAAAGAGGATAGCCAATGCCATCCTCTCCTCTCATATATTTCTGTAGCCTCCGTATAGAGTTCCGTTACCATATAATAAAAGAGACTCCTCTTCCTTTTTGACTTTGAATCTTACCCGATGGGGAAGGGAGAGGTATTCGTCTCCAACGGAGAGTGTCCTTTCCTTCTTTCCTTCTACATATATCTCGATACTCTCTCCATCCCTTCCCATCTCCAGCCATGAGGGAAAGGAAAGAGTCTTGAAAAGGGTGGGCTCTTCTTTCCCTTCCTCTATTATGGGGCTTTTTACCATAATGGAAACTGTGATGAGAAGAAAGGTGAGGGTAATAAGAGATGTGTAGACCACAAGGGATATTAAGGCGATCTTTATCTTCTTTCCCCGTTCCTCATCCTTTTCTATGATCTTTCCAATCCTCTCCAGGCATTCGTCGATTCTTTCGTTTGTTGACTTCAGTGTTTGTGGTACTCTCTTCATCCAACCTCCCTAGTGCATTAATAATCTCTCCTTTGAGAGAAAGGGGGAGGTGTATAGTAAACGACAAAAATAATTGTGCTTAATATTTTCTTGTTTTCTTGTTATACTCATGTATATGGAGGTGAGTATGCCATCAAGGAACTATGTAAGCGACCCCGCAGCACTTCTGGCGGAGGGCCAGATGATCGTATCTTCCACGGAGGATTCCAAATTCCAGCACAAAGTGGAGTGCGTCAACATCGTACTGGGAGGCATGCCGCCGTCAGAACTGAGCAAGTATGTGGCTGAAAGCAAGAACACCATAACCAGCTGGGTCAAGACCGCAGACGAAGAGGGGTTCGAGGCCCTGCATACAAAGAAGCAGCCTGGGAGGCCCATGAAGCTTACTAAGGAGCAGCTTGCAGAAATAGAAAGAGCTGTGAAGGAGGATGAACCTACGACACACGGCTACCGCGTATGGGACGGTCCAAGCCTCTCCGACTTCATAAAGAAGAAGTACTCAGTGGAGGTCTCAGTCAGGCACTGCCAGAGGATGTTCCATGGATTCGGACTCTCCCTCATAAGGCCTCAGACATACCCCTCCCTCGATGAGGACAACGATGAGGATAGGGAGAACTTTAAAAAAAACTGAAATTGCTTGAATCCGACGACTCCAACGTCATCGCATATCAGGACGAGGTCCATTTCCAGCTCTCCACCACAATAACGAGGAAATGGGCCCTGAAGGGTTCTGCACCCAAGGTGAAGTCCCACCCCGGGAGACAAGAGGCATCATACAGCGGATACATCATCCCGTCTTCAGGAAGGCTCATCACAACAAAGCCTGAATGGTTCAACTATGAGACAGTGATTCAGTCCCTCCGAGACTTCATGCGGCAGATGCCGGATGACGGCAGGAGGATCTGCCTCGTCGTCGACAATGCTCCCTGGCACAAGAAAGCGATACGTCTGATACAGACCGAAGCAAGGGAAGAGTACGGAGACATAAGAAGAAGAGTGGAGCTTGTGCCACTCCCGCCTTATTCCCCAGACCTCAATCCAATAGAGCAGGTCTGGAGGAAGACGAGGAAGGAAGTCACCCACAACCGCTACTTCTCAAACATTTCTGAACTGACAAAATCTCTTGATGATTACTTTGAAGGATACAACGTTGCCAACGAGGAGCTTTCTTCCCTGTGCTCTTTTAAGTACAAAAATTAATATCGTTTACTATAATTAAAAATTACAACATTAATTAAAAAGTATTAAGATAGTTTTCTTGCCTAACTTCCTTTCTGAATATAGATTATTGCTAGGTAGAGTAAAGAAATGTCACAACTGACAAGGAATGCTATCGTCAATTCTTTAAAGAAGCTCTTGAATGAGAAACCTCTCAATAAGATAACGATTAAAGATATCACAGACGACTGTGGTATCAACAGAATGACGTTTTATTATCACTTCAGGGATATTTTTGACCTTGTTGAACGCTTATGTGCTGAAGAAGCCCATAGAATTATCGATGAACATAGAGCTGAAGGCGATTGGATGAAACTCTATATTCTCTTCTTTCAGGAAATCTTGAAGAACAAGACTCTTCTGATGAATGTATACAGATGTATCAGCAGGGATGAGATAGAGAAGTTTTTACGTATTTTGATAGATGCAGTGATCGTCGAGGTAATAGATAGCTATAAAGAGAGCAAATATCTCAAGGAAGAAGACAAGAAGTTTATTGTGAGAGTATATTCCTATCCCTTTACTGGACTCATGATGGACTGGGTAAAAGATGGAATGGAAGATGATCCTGTAGCCTTGGTGAATAAATTCTACCTTGTCATCTCTGACTCGATTCAAGATACCTTGGATAAATTTACTCATAGATAAATATACACTTTTGAATTTTTGTATAATTTTTTATCATCGAGGCATATTTGCTTAATGCCGTTTCCTTTTTTCATGTGTAGATTCACTTCAAAGTAAAAGCAAAGACAGGATCTCTGCTTTTTACCTTACTTTTGAAGGAATCTTACCTTGACAAGACACATAAGGAGATGGAGATGAGTGTAACTACGAGTTTAGGTAAATTCGGGATTGAGAGGAGTGTAAAGTATCTCTATAAAGATCCTGAAAAGAACCTGAGGAAGATTATGGATTGGGCAGATAAGTTTGCCCAAGGAAAGTTTGTAAAGCATAGAAAGCTAATAAGAGAAGCCATAGAAGACCCAAACAATCCTTATTATCACTTTATAAGGCACATGATTGCCGACGTGGATCATGAAGTCATGTCCACAATAGCCACAAACTTTTTCATCAACGCCAACCTTATCGGTTGGGATACCCAGGAAAAGTACAGAGCGGAGTATGGCTGCAATATCCCATGGGCCATTCTCTTGGACCCTACATCAGCCTGCAATCTCCATTGCACAGGGTGCTGGGCTGCTGAGTATGGCAACAAACTGAACCTCAGTTTCGATGAAATCAACGATATCATCAGACAAGGTAAGGAAATGGGAATCTACATGTATATCTATACAGGTGGAGAGCCACTTGTAAGGAAGAAAGACATCATCAAGCTTTGTGAAAAGCACGATGACTGCGTATTCCTTGCCTTCACCAATGGTACCCTCATTGATGATGCATTTGCAGAAGAGATGCTCAGGGTGAAGAACTTCATCCCTGCCATTTCTCTTGAGGGAGATGAGTTTGCCACAGACTTAAGAAGAGGAGATGGAGTCTATCAGAAGGCCACAAAGGCAATGGAGATACTTCACTCCAAGAAGCTTCCTTATGGAATCTCCTCCTGTTATACAAGCGCTAACTACGACTCAATCACTTCTGAAGAGTATTATGACACTCTTATAAAGATGGGAGCATACTTCATCTGGTATTTCCACTATATGCCTGTCGGAAATGATGCCTCTGTTGATCTTCTCCCGACTCCAGAGCAGAGAGAGGTTGTATATAGAAGAATAAGAGAATATAGGCTCACTAAACCTCTCTTTGCCATGGACTTCCAGAATGATGCTGAGTATACAAAGGGATGCATTGCAGGAGGAAGAAGATATCTCCACATAAATGCAAATGGAGATGTGGACCCATGTGTTTTCATCCACTACTCGGATTCAAACATCAGGGAGAAATCACTTCTGGATGTTCTACGTTCTCCTCTCTTTATGGCTTACCATGATAATCAGCCTTTTAATGACAATATGCTTCGCCCCTGCCCGATGCTGGAGAATCCAGAGAAGCTGAGACGAATGGTTGAAGAGAGTGGAGCACACTCAACTGACTTGGAATCTCCTGAAAGTGCTGACCACCTCTGCGGAAAATGCGATCAATATGCAGAGCATTGGAAAGAAAAAGCAGACGAACTCTGGACAGAAAACAGAAAACGAAAAAATCATGAATTGCACCGTGTGGTTGGCTAGAGGTCCCAAAGAGTAACAATAAGCGCATAAATCGAATGGCAAGAAGTGTGTCAGATGTGGAAGTCCGCACGCTTCTTCCATTCGTTTTTAAGGACTTCCTCAAAATGAAATATTGAGGCTACAAGTCCAGGCGTGCTACGCCTGGGGATGACAAAGAGGAAAGGACTCCTACAAAGAAGTTCATCATCGGCTGCACAAGGGACAGCTACGACAGGAAGCATACATCTTCAGGAGATGAGAGGGAGATAGAGTTCCTCAATTCCTATGAACCATCCAAATGCTGCAACTGCGGCTCTAAAGCCATTATTAGGCATGGGATCACCAAAGTGGGACTCATACGCTACAAGTGCAAGGAATGCGGAAAGACGTTCATATCCATTACGGGCACCATTTTCGACCAGAGGAAGATATCGGTGTCGGAATGGATCGACTTCATGGTGATGATCATAGGCCATGGAAGCTTTAACCTTACATCAAAGATGAACAGAAATGCTTTGACCACAACAAAATATTGGATGAAGAAGCTCTTTCTGGTGCTTGAGGACTGGCAGGATTCCATAATCCTTTCGGGCAATGTCTACCTTGATGAGACATACTATCCACTGATGGAGAAGAATATGGAGAAGAAGCCTGATGGCAAAGATATGAGGGGGCTTTCAAGGAACAAGATGTGCATAGGATGCGCCTGGGACGTAAAGAACATCATATGCATCCTTTAAGGATTCGGAAAGCCATCCAAAGGCCATACCTGGGACTCATTCTCATCCCACATAATGGAGGGTTCTAACCTTATACATGACGGTGAGAACTCCCATTCCGTCCTTGTCAAAAGATTGAATCTAACCGAAGAAATACACTCCACAAAGGAAACAAAGGGGCTGGAGGACAAGGAGAATCCGATGAACCCCATAAACAG
>JALFYG010000004.1 GCA_022784805.1 Spirochaetales bacterium | reverse complement strand
TCATTGTTCAGCAAAAGAACCATATCTTCGTTATCGACAATACCCTCTACAATAAGGTTCCTCATTCTTCTGCTTTTCCTGTTGGAGAAAATCCAGAATAGAATTGTGTATAGGCTGAAGAATACAAAGACAACAAAGAGTGACCAAAACAATATATTTCCACTTCTTCCAATCTCTGCAGCAATTTCTTCAATATAAGAATGAGGAAAACGTAATACCAAGAAGTAATCTTCGTTTCCAATCTTTGAAATAAAGGCTTGGTCGAGAGTGTATTGGTCTTGTTTATAAATGTTTTTGACTTCTCTCTCTCCGGAATAAATATATTCCTTTACAGCTTCTGCAATGTTTTCGCCTGTGACGCCTACTATATCATCATTAAGGAGAGATTCGTCGTCCGAGCCAACGATCATACCTTCTTTCGTTACTATATAAGCGTCTACTCCCAAACCGAATATTTCGCTTTCAAGAAGGAATGATAGGTTTCTCTGGCTGATAAATCCGACTAAGACTCCAATATACTTTCCATCCTTTTCCACAGGAGAGAAGAAGCCTATCATGGACTCTCCGTTGAGACGGGAATTCTGTACATCACATACCCCTGTCTCACCCTTCATTCCCCTTGTAAAATAAGGTCTGTCAGAACAATCAGCTTCATAACCTGTGGATGTATGGCTCATGCCCTCTTCATCAATGAATCTTATGTAGTCGAAGCCTGTATTTGCTTCCATTACAGAGAGAGGAGCGAGGATATCATTATCCTCCAAGGCAAAATCATCGCTGTAAGCAAAGGCAAGCGATTTGACAAGAGTCTTATAGCTTTGGAACTTTTCAGAAAGGAGTGTGGTTTTCCTTGTCGTGGTCTCTTCCAAAAGTTTCCATGTTCCACCACTTACGGTATTGAAGTTTGAGATACGGAAGAATACCAAGAGGGCGATGATGAAAACACCAACTAGAAAGAACGGTAATGATCTCTTTATAAAAGAGGCTGGTTTTTTCACTCAAATCCCCCTCTCTTAATTTCATCACAGAAAAAATGGAAAAGAAAGTAAAAAGAGATGTTAAAGGACTTTTTCTAGTTCGTCCAAGTCTTCATCTGTAGTGGACCATGATGTACAGAATCTGATGGCGGTATGATTGTCGTCAACAAGGTCCCAGAATCCGAATCTTACACTCTTCTCCAATTCCTTCATCTTTTCATTATCTACCACAACATATTGTTGGTTGGTAGGAGAATACATATAGAATTCGTATCCCTTGTCTTTCAGGATCTTCTTCAGTCTTTCCGCCATTTCAATGGCATGACGACCAAGAGTGTTGTAATAACCATCTGTAAAGAGAGCATCAAACTGTACTCCCAATAATCTTCCCTTTGCAGAAAGTGCCCCATGCTGCTTTTTTCTTGCCCAGAAATGATCTGGTCTCATACCACGGGAGAATACGATGGCTTCACCGCTTAAAGCACCACACTTTGTTCCGCCAATATAGAATACGTCGCATAGTGATGCTATATCCTTGAGAGTAACATCAGTCTCTTTGCTTTCCAGACCATAGCTGAGACGGGCACCATCTAGAAAGATAGGAATGGAATATTTTGTCGTGACTCTCTTTAAGTCCTCAAGTTCTTTCTTTGTGTATAGAGTGCCATTTTCCGTTGGATGGGAGATATATACCATTCCTGGATACACAATTGCATCCTTATTTCCATCCCTATGATAAGCAGAAAGGAAGGCTTCCAGCTTCTCGCTCTCAATCTTTCCATCTTTATTCTTGATCGTCATAACCTTATGACCGGTGTACTCGATGGCACCGGACTCATGGGTGTTGACGTGGCCTGTATCTGCAGCCACAACGCCCTCGTAATCCTTGAGCATTGTTGAAATAACCAATTGGTTGGCTTGTGTTCCACCGTTTACAAACTCAATATCAACGTCATCTTTTCCAATTACAGCTTTGATTTTATCTTCTGCACTCTTGGTAAACTCATCAAATCCATAACCAGGAACATAAGCAGAGTTAGAATCAATTATTGCCTGGAGCACTTTTGGAGCTGCTCCATTGTTATAGTCACATTCAAAAGAAAGCATAATCACCTCTCCTGTATTCTATTATTTCATGCTATATCTCCACAAGCTATCATCAATCAAAAAAGGCCAGAGAGTCTCTTAGACTTTCCAGCCCTTACTATATGGATTTCAAAATATCGCTGTTATCAGCACATTGTCTTCAACAATGCTCTATCCTCATCCGAGACACCAATAGAAGCTGCAGCCTTGTCAAAGGACCAGCCTTCATTCTTCTGAAGGTTTTTGATACTGTTGAGAATTCCTTCGAGTCTTCCCTTCTTTTCACCTTCAATTCTTCCAGCCTCTCTGCCTTCAAGTATTCCAGCTTCTCTGCCTTCCTCTCTGTAGTATCCCCAAACTTTGTTCCATCCGTTCTCCAAAACTTCCTCCTTGGTGACATGTGTCCCTGTCACAGCAAGCATCAAGTCTCTTGCTGGATCGTTTACGACCTTAAATAGCTCATCTACTTTCTCATTGTATTTCATAACTTCCTCCATGTCCATTTTTCCTATGGCTATTCTCACCGCATACTCTGCCGCCTTCAGCTCATTGCTTCCCTTCTCCACTATATCGTCGTCAAGGCTTCCGAAGAGTATGACGGGAATCTTGTATCTCGGAAGATAATCCATCGCCTGGGAGCCTGGATCCACATCATAGTCGTCGAAGACATACACGTCGCCACAAAGTCTCGGCATACTGTCCCAGCCTGCAATGCAGGTGATGATTGGAGTTCTCTTCCCATTCTTTTTCTTCTTTGCCTTTAAATACGACAATGAGTTGTAGGCATTGACCCTCTCCAGAATGTCGTCGGCGTATTCACTCTGGTTCTCAATGCATAGAAAGATGCTCTTTCCGTCAGTCTTCGTCACGCCATACTTCTTCACATCCCGAAAGAGTTCCTTGGAAAGCTTTACAACGGCCTCCATCTCTCTTTTTTCCGCCTCAGTCTCCCCCGTAATCTCTTCGTCAATAACCACAGCCACTTCCCTGGAGTCGCATTCCATGAGCTTTGACGGGTCCACGAAATCGAACCCCATTGCGATGTTGAAGATCTCTGCAAAGACTTCGTTGTCACTGACGAAGTTGTAGTGGACATTGTTCTTGACTTTGTAGACATCTTCATTAGTAACAATAGGCGTTTTCTTCTTTTTTTGCTTTGTTTTGAGTTTTTTATTTTTTTTCATAGATACCTCCATTAGTAAGAACACTTTTTTGTCGAAAAATGCGTAAAAATGGGGGTAAACATACTATAGAATAGGGAGGTTGTGCCCTTTGGAGATTTTTTTACTGTATTTTTGAAACAAAAAAAGAGCCATCAAACTCTATGTCTGACAGCTCTCGATTAATCTTTAACGGGAATAAGTCTTAAATCTTTCCCAATCCCTTATGAGCCCAGAAAAGATTCTTAAGGGATTGGGAAAGATTTAATCTTTAACGGGAATAAGTCTTAAATCTTTCCCAATCCCTTAAGAATCTTTTCTGGGCTCATTGGCCAGCTTCTGACCCATACGCCACAAGCATCATGGATGGCGATTCCTATGGCAGGAGCAGCTCCGTTACATGCTATTTCACTTATTGATTTAGCTCCAAATGGTCCATCTGGATCATCCACATCTATCAAGACGCTCTTAAAGTCTTCTGGTGCTTCATAAATCATTGGAACACCATAATCAGTCAAGTTAGCGTTCAGAGTGTTTCCATCTTTATCGAGGATAATACCTTCATAGAGAGAGTGACCGATGGATTTCATTACAGCTCCATACATCTGACAAAGTGCAGCTTCCGGGTTGATAGGAGTTCCTGCATCCTGAAGGGCATAGAACTTCTGAACCTTTACTTCACCAGTCTTGATGTTCACAGCAACCTGGGCAAAATGTGCTCCATAAGGAACAGAGGAAGCTGCTGTGACAAAGGAACCATGAGCAATCATCTGACCTCTACCAGTTCCGCTGATAGCTGTGTGTGAAAGATCTCCATAGGTTATCTCCTTACCACTCTTCTTGGACCATACAACTCCAGGAGCCTTTACATCCAAGTCTTCCTTCTCTTCATCCAGCTGCTTTGCTGCTTCTTCCAGAATCAAATCCTTCAGCTTCTTTGTAGCTACAAGGGAAGCGTTTCCACTGAAGAAAGTACCACTGGAAGCATAAGCACCGGTATCAAAAGCACAAGAGTCAGTGTCACCAGAGACTACAGTAATCTTATCCATAGGGAGACAGAGAATCTCGGAGACAATCTTTGCACTGATAGTATCCAATCCTGTTCCAATATCTGCGCCACCGCTATTTAGGATAACGGTACCATCTGTTTCAAGTTTGGCGATTGCCTCGGAGTGGTCCAAGCCTGGCAAGCCAGAACCCTGCATGATCATGGCAAAGCCTTTTCCTATCTTCCAGTCAGGGTCTCCACTATCTTCTTTCTCACCCCACTTGATCATTTCACAGCCTTTCTCAATGGCTTCTGTAAGACCGCAGGAACCAACAGGAACGACGTTACCTTCTCTTCCTTCTCCCAAGCCCTTGAGAATCTCAAGCATGTATCCTGACTCTACATGGTTTTTCTCCACCATAGTCTTGTAGTCCACGCCAAGCTTATCTGCAAGCTCAGCCATTGCCATCATAAGGCCATAGGTTCCCTTTGGAGTTCCATAACCCTGATATGCTCCTGCTGGAGGAGTATTTGTGTAGTAGACTTCAAGATCATACTTCATGTTGTCCACGGCAAAGAGAGGAAGTGTCTTGGAACATGAGTTCATAGGAACGGTCAAGGCATGATTTCCATAAGGTCCTGTGTTTGCCTTTACTTCCATGAATATTGCAGTGATAGTTCCATCTTTCTTTCCGCCCATCTTTACATGGACTCTCATTGGATGACGGGTACTATTTGCATAGAACTCTTCAGCTCTGGTGTTTCTGTAATAGACAGGCTTACCAGTAACCCAAGCACAATAAGCTGTCAAATCTTCAACCAGAATATCCTGCTTACTTCCGTATCCTCCACCAACTCTTTCTTTGATGACATGGACTTTGTTTTCAGGAATCTGACATACCCAGCTGACAATTCTTCTTACATGGTATGGAACCTGGGTGGAAGCATGGACCACCAGTCTTCCACCTTCAACTGTTGCATAACACACATGAGGCTCAAGAGGAGTATGCTGAATCTGGCTTGTCTGATATGTTTCTTCGACAATGGCATCAGCTTCTGCAAAGCCTTTCTCCACATCTCCGATCTGTCCTTTGTTTGATGCAGCAAGGTTTCTTCTGATATCTGCATGCAATGGGAACTGGTAAACGACCTTCCCTTCCCTTACATCCTCGTGGCCCTTGTTGTATTCATCAAGGTTATCTGGGGCACCTGCACGATACTCGACTATTCCGTTATGGACTAAAGGAGCTCCTTCAGCCATAGCTTCCTCTACAGTGTAGACGGCATCCAATGGTTCATACTCCACCTTGATGAGAGATGCGGCCTTGTCTGCAATTTCCTTGGTCCTTGCAACAATACCTGCGACCCTGTCTCCCACATGTCTTACTTTTCTGTTGAAAAGTCTCCTGTCATGAGGGCTTGGCTCAGGGTTTCCCTGTCCTGCCTGCATGTAGAAAATATCAGGGCAGTTAAATGCTGTGATGATAGCCTCAACGCCATCGAGCTTTTCAGCTTCAGTAGTATCGATGGAGTTGATATATGCATGGGCAAATGGGCTGCGCAGTACATGGAGGCACCAAGCATCCTGAGGAACCTTGTCTTCAACAAAGACTTTTTCTCCGGAAACAAGGGAAGCGCCGTCAATCTTGTCACAAGGCTTACCGATTATATTAAGCTGCGGTCTGAAAGAAGGTGCGATTTCAGATCTGTATTCGCCAAAATCTCTCAGTTCCGTGGCAAGCTTTACTGCAAGGTAATAGTGCTCATATCCAGCATCTCTGATAAAAATACCTGATAGAGCTTCCTTGATCTCATCCTTTGTAGGATTTGGATTGTGTTCCAGAAGCCAAGTGAGGATCAAGGCTGCAGCAGGAGCGTTATATGCGCTCTGGACAATACCAGAACTGATCATGGCTTTCTGAACATAATTAAGCTCTCTGCTATTCAAAAGTCCCTCTGCTGTCCTTATTTCTGCGCCTTCAGCCTGATAGAGAAGAATCAAGTTGGAATACTTTAGCTTTCCATTGAAAACTACAGTATCACTACCTGCAAAGCCTTCACTGTCATCACTGTCTCTTACGCTGTTATATCCACTTCTATAGAGGACATCCCTTAGTCTCTCGTCTTCTCTTCCGGAAAGAATGACATTTTTATTGTTGATAATACACTTTACGTCCATTATTTCCCTCCTTCAGTAAACACGATGGAAGCCAGATACTTTTTATACTCTGCACTACCTGCAATATCAGAGACATATTCCACGTCCTTATATATTTCAGGAGATGAGCCCATGACCATTTTTGAACCTTTTACAGAGAGAGCGAATCTATCTTCGCACTGGGCTGCAATAAGTGTTGCATGGGATGAAGAAGTATTACCAAAACGCTTGATAAACGCTTCTTTCTTTGGGTCCAATACAAAGGAAAGTATCAGTCTTCTACATCCAGTTGGGAAGTAATCAGAAACTTTCTTATCCTCTTCTCCATGAGGAGTTATGGTGTGCATCACCACATCCAATACACAGAAGAGAGCTCCAAGGTAACTATCATCACGGCGTGAGGCGATGTTTCCTCCCACTGTTGCGCTGTTTCTCTTTTCAAAAGAAGCGCAAAGTCTTGCTCCCTTCTTTACGCACTCTGGAATCAAATCTGACTCTATCAAATCCTGAAGTGTAGCGAGGGCTCCGATTTCAATCATGCCGTCATCTCTCTTCACAATATCTGAGGAGACCAAGCCATTGATATCTATAAGCTCTTTTCCCTCTCCCTGGCCACCAAGTCTCAAGTCCTCGGTTCCTCCGGCAAGATATACACTGCAAGGTATCTCTTTTCTTGTCATAACAGCTTCAAGAGCTGTAGATGGGTGATGTATAACCATTTTTCCTCCTATTCGATTATTCCTTCCTCTCTTCCGGAAGAAATTTCATCGATGAAGAATGACAGCATTCTTCTTGTTGCACCTCTTCTGTACTCAGGCATTGCTCTTGGAGAGATGGCATTATTCCATGCATCCAAGAATTCCTCTTTATAGAGTGGAAGCTCTGAAAGAGTCTTGCCGATAAGAATAGCTTCAGCTTCGTGGCTTCTAATGACCTTAGGACCTGCTGCACCTGAAGAAGCACGGAAATCAACAACCTTTCCATCTCTTACTTCTGCGCCGATGCTGATGGTAAGCTTACTGATGGCGTTGGCTCTTCTCATACCTATCTTTCTGAAGTAGCAATGAGTGAGAGTTGAAGGTGGAATCAAAACAGATGAGATAATCTCACCTCTTTCTATCTTTGTTTTCTTTGCAGCGATAATAAAGTCATCGACTTTCATTCTTCTTTCGCCTCTGACACTCTTCAACACTACTTCTGCGTCCAAGAGAATCAATGGCTGAGGAGTATCTCCCTTAGGGCTGGCGTTGGCGATGTTGCCTCCGATAGTTGCACTGTTACGGAGAGCAACGGCTCCCATTTGGGATGCAGCCTTGCGAACAAGTGGATGAACAAGCTCACATTCAGCAATCTCCCTACTGGTTGAAAGAGCTCCGATTTCTGTCCAGCCATCTTCCCTCACTTTAATTCCCTTCAGTTCAGGGAGGTTTGAGATAATGACTACAGGACGAGAGAATGTAGGATTGACTCCAGTTCCATTGGCACCGCTTACCATAAGATCGGAGCCGCCGGCAAGAGGCATTGCATCTCTTTCATCCATAATGGCCAAGGCTTCTTCAAGATTCTCAGGAATATAGCACATCATTTCTTCCATAGTTCCTCTCCTTTCTTTGCAGCCAGTGCAATTGAATCCACAATCAAGTCATAACCAGTGCATCTGCAGATATTTCCGCTGATTCCCATTCTGATTTCTTCTTCTGTTGGATTTGGATTGTTTTCCAAGAGATAGTAGGCAGCCAATACCATACCAGGAATACAGAAACCACACTGAACGGCTCCGCCTTCAGCGAAGGAAGAGATGATGCATTCACCCTTTTCTGTGTCTCTGATTCCTTCGATTGTAAGAATATCACTACCATTGCAGGCGCCGATTGGAATGATACAAGATGTGACAAGGCGACCATCTTTAATGACGGAACATGCTCCACACTCACCCTCTGAGCATCCCTCTTTTGTGCCTGTAAATCCCAGGTCTTCCCTTATGACATCCAAAAGTCTTCTCAAAGGGTCACCTTGATAGATTATTTTCTTCCCATTAAGGGTAAATTTAACTTCACTGAACATTCTTCTTCAAAGCCTCCTCGATGTCTTCCGGTGGAATCGGAATTGAGTTAAATGTTATTCCCAATGCTCTTTCAACAGCATCAACATAAGCTGCATCAGCACCATTGAATACCAGTTCTCCCATTCCCTTGGCACCCTGTGGTCCCCATGGATATGGGTTTTCCTGGAGATGATAGTACTGACGAGGGAAATCCATACTTGTAGGAATGACGTAGTCGCTCATTCGCTTCTGGCGGAAGAATCCACCCTTGTTCTCCAACTTCTCCATACTTGCGTAGCCAAGAGACTGGATGATTCCTCCATTTACCTGGCCATGGACGATCAGCTCATCAATTGGATGTCCGATATCGTGGCTGGTCCAGATTCCCACAGTCTTTACTTCGTTTGTAAGTTTGTCCACTTCGACTTCGACACATGCCACACCCCAGCCCCAGCCAAGATATGCATCGCCTCTGAATGTGTTCTGATCCCATGGATAACCTTCTGGGTGCTCGTATTCAACTTCTGTGGTGATATCACCTTCATCCCAGCGGCTCTTCATCTCTTCTGCAGCTCTTTCAACAAGCTTTCCAACGATCATTGTGGAACGGGAAGCAGCTGTAGGACCTGAGTCCACGACCTTGGAAGTATCAGGGTTGTTGTATTCAATGTTTTCGATAGGAAGCTGGAGAGTATTTGCAGCAATCTTTCTGAGGCTTGTCTGGAAGCCCTGTCCCATTTCTGTTGAACCGACTTCAATTCTTACCTTGTCTCCAGTTCTTACAAGTCTTGCATGGGCCTTGATGATAGCCTGCTCACCGTTTCCTGTGAAAGCTCCACCAAGGAGATACAATGATATACCGATGCCCCTTCCGCAGCCTCGAGTATATTCTTTTGCCTTTCTCCAGTAGTCAGCTTCCTTAGTTACCACATCCAACATCTCAGGAAGCTTTACTTCTTCGATGATGTGTCCGTTTGTAACGGTCTCTTCGCCCTGCTTGATAATATATTCTTTCTTGAACTCAAGTGGATCTACTCCCAAGTGATGGGCGATATGGTCCATATGTGTCTCGACGGCAAAGATTGTCTGAGGAGCACCGAAACCACGGAAAGCACAGGTAGGGAATGTATTTGTTCCGATACCCTCTCCCACAAGGTGAGTGGATGGAATGTTATATACACCGTTGGCATGGAAAATTCCTCTCTGTAGTACGACAAATGAAGAAGAGAGGTAAGCGCCTACGTTGTAGTAGACTTTTGCATCCATACCGATGATCTTTCCGTCCTTAAGAGCTGTCTTATAGACACACTTTGATGGGTGACGCTTGACGGAGAACTGAGTGTCTTCTTCTCTATCGAAGATAAGCTTAATAGGCTTACGGATGACATTCTCTGCAACAAGAAGTGGACCACAAATAACATCTGGGAAGTGTTCCTTTCCACCGAATGCTCCACCAGTTGTACACTGTCTGACGATGATATCATCAGCGCTGAGACCTAATAGTCCTGCTACACTCTTTCTGATATAGAAAGGACACTGAGCGGAAGCATAGAATACAAACTTACCATCTTCCATGGTGACGATGGCACCATTGGTTTCAAGATGGACATGTTCCTGATAACCGGTCTCCAATGTCTCCTCAAAGATTTCATCTGCTTCTGCAAAGACCTCTTCCATTGGTCTTCCCTTCTCGCAGAAGAGGGAACAGAAGACGTTGTTTCCCTTTTCTGGGAACATAGGGCCACCCTTGGATGCTATACCATCATCGATAGTGACAGCTGGTTCTTCTGGCTCATATTCAATGTGGATTCTGTCTTTCAGATATTTAAGGACTGTTCTGTCAGGACCCACCAATAAACCTATGGTCTCTCCTACATATAATACATAGTCTTCTGCAAAGGCACGCCAGTCTTTGGAGATCATCCAAAGTTCATTCTTTCCCTTCTGAGGAATGTCAGAAGCTGTGATGAATTTGTATCCTTTAGGAAGATTAGGTACATCGATACTAAGGATTTTTCCTCTTGGACATGTAGAACGAACCATGTAGGCATAAAGCATATCAGGAAAAGTCATGTCGCATACGTACATTGCCTCCCCTCTGGCTTTTGTCCTAGCGTCCACTCTTTCAATCTTATCGCTGATTTTGGTATAAGACATCTTGTCTCCTTTCTCCATTATTCGCCAATTAATCTAATGGCAAAACGAAAGCTATCAATTAGAGGGGGATTTCTCCCCCTGAATTGGTTAAATTATAAAGCTACAGACATTAAACGGCAATCCACTTGTGTCAGGCTTTTATTTTGTCCACTTCCTTCCAAAGCTCTGCTGCCACTTCAGATGCTCTCTTATAGATGGCTCCTGCATCGCTTCTTGTGAAATGGTGATCCTTGAAGAGAATCTTACCGTTGACAATAGTTGTGTTTACACATCCGCTGCTCATACCCCAGACAAAGTGGCCTGGAGCGTTCTCTGTTACAAGAGGTGTAGGATTGTTGTAATCAAGAAGAACAATGTCAGCCTTGTAGCCTTCTTCGATTCTTCCAAGCTTAATTCTTCCACCGAACTGGGACTCAACAAGCTTGTTTCCTCTGTTCAAGACTTCCAGGAAGTTTGATGGCCACCATGGTCCTGTTTCATCTTTATGCTTGAAGAATCCAATCTTGATCTCTTCAAACATATTTCCGCCGCAGCCGTCTGTTCCCAAACAGAGATTCTTGATCATAGGAAGCTTAGTGTTGCATCCAATGTTGTTGTTCATGTTTGAACGAGGGTTGACAGCGAAGAAGCAGTCTCTTTCGTTGATGAGAGCAATCTCTTTCTCAGAGAGATGTACACCATGGACGATCAAAGACTTTGGAGTGAGGAGACCGAAGGAATCCAATCTATCTGCAAGGTCTTTGTTATAGAAGTGGTGGGACCATACACTGTCGTAGCTGGCTTCGGCTACGTGGATATGCATGCCTCTTCCAGTCTTCTCCATTGCGTCTCCCATCATCTTCAAGCCTTCATCAGGGATGGTGAAAGGAGCGTGTCCACCGATAGTGGCTTCACAGAGAACCTCTTCTCCGTTCTTTCTTCTTTCGTCCACTTCCTCGGCGAATCTGATGTTTTCAGCAACGCCTTCCTCCACTTCTTCCATGCCTCTGTTTCTATCAGTGACTTCGAAACATGTAGAACCTCTGACTC
>JALFYG010000286.1 GCA_022784805.1 Spirochaetales bacterium | reverse complement strand
TGTTGTCTACAAGAGACTTCATGAGAGCCAATCTCTTTCTCTCCCTGTCCAGAATCTTGGCGGCGTTTATTGCCTCGTTGATGGATGTTTCAATGGCGGCAGGGCCTGTCTTTATGTGTACATACCTATAGTCTTTTCTCTGACAGATACGCTTAAGGGTCAAGCCGCCTATAAAGACCTCACACCCGTCATCTTTCATCTTCTCTATGGTTGATTCCATGTTCTCTTCGTCGCTTACTTCTCCCATGGAGATATCGATACCAGAAAGCTCAGAAAGCATGGATGCAGAGCAAATGGAGGAAGAAGGCAGGATCAAGCCGACTTTCTTTATTCCAGGAAATGTGTTTTTCACTTCCAGAAGGGCGCTACTGACATCAAAAGCATCCATCTTTATGTCTACCACCGTCAGCTCAGGATACTTTCTTTTTATTGCCCTTCCCGTCATTCCTCTTACGACTACAACGTCATATTCAGTGACTCTTTCCAAATCCCTTGTATCTGTACCATACATAAAGGATGTCGTGAAATGAACACGATGATCTTCCGATTTTGATATAGCTTCTTCAAACTGAGTAAGAAGCTCTTCGTAGGGCACGATTACAAGTACTTCCGTCATAATAAAAATATTATCATAAGGAAAGGTGATTTACATTTATTTTTTGTCCTGTCTTTTTACTAAATAGAATGAATAGAGAAGTGAAACGACAATAAGGAAAAGAGAGACAGGAATTATGTACTTTCTGGCCATTTCCTCATTGTTAAATGTACTCAATAGATTCAACAGGGAATGGGTTGTGATACAAGGGATTATGCTCTTGCTCTTTCTGAATAGTATTACAAACATAAAGCCCACTGAGAAGGTTCACTAGATCCCAATTGTTGGATGAATTCTGGTTCTGGGATTCATCCACAGGCCCAAGGGCAGTGGATGTGTATATGACCAAGTTGAGAAATAAGCTCTCCCATATCTGGGATAAATTCTACCAGTGTGACACTTCCTAATCTTCCGATGGAAATGGACTAGGGTTATCTATGGTGAAGAGAGTCGTTGAGACCATCAAAGGCGAGATAGATGTAAAGAGCGAAACAGGAAAGGGCAGCACCTTTGTAGTCACTATACCTGGTTGCAGAAAGGCTTGATCACTCTACCCTTCCTCTCACCTCAAAAGCTTTCTCCACGTAGTCTGTCATTACTCCGTCTGCGCCTACTGAGAAGAGATACTCCATATCTCTTTCTTCATTTACTGTCCAATACTGGATTGCCATATTGTGGCTATGAGCATAGTTGATGACTCTTGCCGTGGCAAGGTTAATGCCAAACTTAAAGTATTTCTCTCCATAGAAGACCTGGAGAACCTTTACTGGTGGCTCATAGTTCTTCTTTCCAAGAAGGGCTGCTATATAGAATTCAACGACTTCCTTGATGCTGGCGCTTCTTATGAGGTCAGGGTAAGAGGAGGAAGCATACTCTGTTATCTCATTCTTGAAGGTTCCGAATATCACCCTCTCCAGAAGATTACGCTCTTTGAGGGTTGAATAAAGGATATCCAAGGCTCTCTTCCCGTAGTCTCCTCCATTCTTTATCTCAATAATGTAACTAAAGTTACCTCTTGCTTTAGAGTAATCCAGGAACTCCTCGAGAGTGAGGATTCTAAGAGAGTCGGGAACATCATCCCCATGAAGGTCCTTATATGGAGTTTTTCCGTCTTTATCAACAAAGGAGACTCCGATATTGAGTTTTTTCAGCTCTTCAAGTGTCAACTCCTCAGGTCTCAAGCCTTCTTTTCCAAATACATATAAGCTATCAGTGGTGCGGTCCAAGGTGTCATCATGGAGGAGTACAAGTCGGTTATCTTTGGTGATATGTAGGTCCATTTCCAAGATATCAGGAACATTATCTCCATCAAGACACATTTCTAGAGCCATAAGAGACTCTTCAGGAGCATCTCCCCCGCCCATTCTATGTCCCACCATCAGGGAACTGGATACTATGAAAGGGTTATCAGTATCGTATGTCTTAATTCTGGATGGATTACTCCTCCATCTGGCATGGATTATCAAAAGGGCATATATAACAGCAATAACTGCGAGTATTGTCATAAACACAATCAGAAATTTCTTCATAAATCAAAAACTAATCCTAAATAGTTTTAAGGACAACCGAGTTAAGTGTTTTTTTTCTGAATTCTCTTTCTCCGGA
Source organism: Spirochaetales bacterium (assembly GCA_022784805.1). Classification (GTDB taxonomy): domain Bacteria; phylum Spirochaetota; class Spirochaetia; order Sphaerochaetales; family Sphaerochaetaceae; genus Ornithospirochaeta. Next base: position 535 of record JALFYG010000286.1, on the reverse strand, counting down.
AATGAATTGACTGTATGATTCTCTTATGGCTAATACAGAGAGACTAGAAACATTAAAAGAAATCCTCTTGAAATCAAACGGTGTTGGGATCAAAGAACTGGCGAAAGAGCTTAATGTTACTGAAATGACAGTAAGAAGAGATCTGAAACCTCTTATGGACACAGGAGACGCTGTCATTGTCAAAGGTGTCGCTGTATATAGGCCAAAGGCAGTAAGCGTTGAAGCCCAAGTCTACTCAATCGAAGGCGAAAAGAAGGTCATGAAAGATGAGAAGGAGAGAATTGGGAAAAAAGCCGTCGAGTTGCTTGAAATGGGTGATGTTATTTTTCTTGATGTAGGAACAACACTGGAAAAGATGGCATCATTTATTGAAGAGAATATGCAGATAACTGCAATGTGTTTTGCCGCCAATACTCTCTTTCAGCTTCAGAGGAAAAATATCAGCCAGATAATCATGGGTGGAGGATATTATCATCCATCATCCACAGTCTTTGAAAGCGAAGCCATGATTCCGATTATGAATGGGCTAAGGGCA
>JALFYG010000282.1 GCA_022784805.1 Spirochaetales bacterium | reverse complement strand
TGTTTTTTAGCTTCAATGATGGCTTCTCTCACCAGTGTTACTCTTGGATTAGGAACGACTCCGCCTACCTTAATGTAATCAATTCCGTTGTCTCTCAGGTCCTTCTCGACCTTGGCTAGTAATCCAGAGGCTTCTGCGCTTCTTCCGCCGTAATGGAGGAGAGCCTTTTTGTATCCATCTTTTTTTAAAGTTTCGCCTAGTTTTTCTTCTGCACCTTTACTTAAGAGTACTCTTGTGGGTGTGTAATATTCTGTCATCATTCCTCCATCACGACTGCTTTGCCTTTGCTTCCATCTGCCTTGATCAAGAGATCTTTATCACATCTGACATGTATAAAATGCTTGGTCTCTTTTACCAGCGGCAGCTTCTTTATTTCTTCGTAATCTACTCTTCCTTCACCGTCGATCGGGTTATTTGTCAGATACAAGCAACCCAGGCTTGTTACGTTCTGGAAGAAGTGTGAGCCTTCACTAGGCTCTGCCTGAAGCTCTTCAAGACCGGTTTCTACAATGACTCTTGCCTTTGAAATCTGAGGCCAAGAGCAAGGGATGCCAAGCCATTTGTCACTGGATCCCAGTCTTCCTGCAGCTATAAGCACATATGGCTCTTCGATGCTCTTATTGATGCTTTCAAGTTCTGCAGCCATTTCCATCATTTCGCTACGCTTAAACTTCTCCGGGATTATGGAGACGATGTCCCTTATTCCCGTTACCTTTCCGTTTCCCATTACTCTTTCAGAAGAGATGAGGGCGCTCTTTAACTCTTCTTCGCTTACTTCAATGTTTTCAAACCTGTCTGTGGATGAGATAGGTCTGATTTGGAGAATAGAGAAGTCAGGCATACCGCTATGCTCTGTGTTGACAGCAAACTCTATCTCAACTGGCTCAGCCATTGTCCTTGTTCCCAGTTTCAGCATGTCATCAATAATCTTCGGAAGAGGTATCATCTCATACTTCACAACCCCATTGAAGGTAAGACTCTTGAAGCCTTCATCATATGGGTTTTCTGAAACAAAGCCGTCTCTCCTCATTACAGACATGATTCCCATGGTGGCTCTTGGCCACTGTGAAACCTTAGAGAGTGGAATCTGGATAAGGTTATCGATGTCATTCTGTGGCGAGAATGGCTTACTGGTATCGAGGGCATAGAATGTGCGCTGGGAAGAGGACCTGCCGGTGAGGGATGTTACAGGAATTTGAGGCTTTGCAGGGCAGAATCTGAATGCTGCGCCCTCGTCTACAATGGTCTTTCCCATTCCGAAAGCCAACATTCCCAGTCCATCTTCGGCCTTTCTGTTTCCAGATGGATAATAATCCAAGCTTCTTGCGACACCGGAGATATTCGGGAACCATAAGCCGTCGTGGTCGCTGCCAGTAATCTGCTGGATAATGACAGCCATCTTCTCTTCTTCAGTACTGTGCCCGGTACGCTTCAGGTACTCTCTTGCACTCTCAAAATATGTAGATGCCCATACTGTCTTTACAGCCTTCTCCAAGTCTTCCAGTCTCTTTTCGTCGCTTCCCCTGTTGGGAATCATTGATGTCTGGTAGACACCTGCAAAAGGCTGGAAGTGGCTGTCTTCAAGAAGGGATGAGGATCTGACGGAGATAGGTACCTTAATGACTTCGACAATTCTCTTAAGGTCCAAAACAAGGTCTTCTGGTAACTTTGCATCTAAGAAAATAGAGAGTATCTCATTGTCGCTCTTATCTACAAAGTCCCCAGGCCAGAAGTCGTTGAGCGATAGAAAGCGATCAAAAAGCTCTGTGGAAATTACTACTGTCCTAGGAATGGATACATAGATGTCTTTGTACCTGTTTCCTATTCCATCAGCCTTCATTTCCATTGCTATGAAGGCCAGACCTCGTCCCTTTCCGCCCAAGGAACCCTTTCCGATTCTGGAAAAAAGGAAGGTCTCGTCATAACTCTTTCTGTTGAACTCAGCGATGGAACCCCTGGTTCTCTCTTTTCTATAGCTCTTTATTGTTGAATAAATAAGATCTCTTGTCTTCTCAGCGTCGCTGCCATCGCTTTTCATGGTGATGGGTTTGAGAATAGACGCCAGATGATAAAGAGACTGTGCCCTGAGCCATCTGGAGAGATCGTTCTTTCTCACATGATAAGCAAAGGAAGCGATAGGCACTTCCATCATCTTATCCTGCAGCTCTTTCATGGTGGAGGCTACGGCTATTGTCTCTCCAGTGGATGGATCGAGGAACTTGAATGCCCCGAAGTCATACTTGGTTGCAAAGTAAGACTCCAGGAAGTGGTATCTGTCAGGATCCAACTTCCAAATAAATTCAGCTCCGATTTCATCTGCAATTTCTTTTGCGTTTTCATCTGTAGACTGGAGGAGGACAGGGATCTCTGGGTTATCTTCCTTGAGAGCCCTTCCCAGTGCTCTTCCTCCCTCTTTGTCTCCAAAAGGAGAAGGGAAAGAGAGGTCTGTTATGACTCCAAGAATGTTATCACGATACTTATTGTAGAGAGACCAGGCTTCGTCGTAGTTTCTTGCAAGAACAATCTTTGGTCTTCCCCTCATTCTCAGCTTCATTCCCCACTCGTTCAAAGCCTCAAGAATTGAAGCTCTGTTCTGCTGGATCAAAAGCATATAAAGCTGAGGAAGATAAGAGGAGATAAATTTGACGGAGTCTTCTACAAATAGAATGACCTCAACATCGGCTTCCGATGTATCGTGGTCGACGTTGATGGCGTCTTCAATGAGCTTGATCATGGCCAAGAAGACCGAAGGGTCTCCCATCCAATAGAACATGTAGTCGATGTAAGGGCAGTTTTCACCCTTCAGTTCTTTTACTCTCCTGTGGTCAGGAGAAGGGGAGAGAACGATAAATGGAAGAGACGGGTCATATGTCTTTACGGCCTCAGCCAAGGCCTCCACTCTTCCTGATCCCAATTCCAGCATTGAGATGACAAGATCAAACTTCTGACTCTTGAGACACTCCAGAGCTTCGATTTCGCTGGAAGTATGGGTGATCTTCGGTGGGTTGGAGAGGCCCAGTGCCGTGTACTCTTTGTATAGCTCCTCTTCCACTCTGCCGTCTTCTTCAAGCATAAAGCGGTCATAGTCTGAGCAGATAAGAAGCACGTTATAGACATGCTTCAACATCAGTGAAGAGAAGGGGATCCAAGTTTCGTCCAGTTGATAGTGCATGTTATTTCTTTGTTCTTATAAGTAGGAATGAAATTAAAGAAGAGAGGAGAGGGACTATAGTTATCCATCCTATTATCTTCAGCGTCAGTTCTTCTGCTCCTATGGCTGCTGTCAGGACTATGAGAAGCAAGAGGAGAATACCTGAGAGAATCATTGAAATCTTATAAATCTTATCCAACATTTTTTACTCCGTATTATTGATGATAATTATCAAAACCACATTTGGTCTATGGAAACTGCACCATCCAAGAGAGTCTTTGATAGATAAAGCATCTCCCTTATGGTGTCCTCCCCAAGTTCTTCTTTTATTATGGATTTGGCTTTTTCAATCGTTTGAGGTCTTGTGGAAGTGTTATGTGTATCAGAACCGAGAATGTGTATTTCTCCCTTCTTTAACATGGAAAGAGCTTTTTTCTGTGTCTCCATCTCAATAAAGTTCTCTGCATTTGATTGGATATATACTCCGGCATCCAAAAGCCTTTTTAGTGTGTCTTTATCCTGCCAATCCAGATATCTTTCTATATGGGCCAATATGATATTGAAGTTTCCAGTGAGGGCGATGTTAATTATTTCCGAGATTTCGTTTCTGCTCCATTTATGGAAAGGCATCTCTATCATGAGGGTGTTTGTTCCCTTGATGGTCAATTCCTCGAGAAAAGAGCTCTTGCTTATTCCGTCATAATAAGCCACCTCTGCTCCAAGGTAGAGAGTGGGGCAGGTTTCTTCATTCCATACGCTCAATATTTCCTTTGCAGCTTCTTCCCTGTTTCTCAGGAAGTTGTCCAAGGACATGGAATCAGGATAGAAATGTGGAGAGGCCACCATCTTCTTCACTTTCTGCCGCCTTGTCTCCTCCATAATTTTCTTACTCATGGAGAGGGAAGAAGAGCCGTCATCTATCCCTGGAAGAACATGGCTATGAAAATCTATGACCCTTGCACTCCTATTATCGCTATCTGACATACAACACCTTTTTGAGTATTCTAATGCATTTTTCATGTTTCTGCATTAACTCGTTAACCGAGTTATTAAAAACATAACCCTTTAAGATATATAGAATTAACATGATTTTGTTATTATAAATACATTATTGTGTAATTTTTGTGATTTACTCAATATTTTAAAAAATTGGTAGTGAAACCATCAAAAATTTGGAAAATATCAACGAAAAAATAAATATTGACGGATACTAAAACCGGATTTACTCTAAAGCCACAAAAGGAGAAAATATGTACGATCTCGATACATTTATGGCTGAAGTGGAAAGAAAGAACCCTGCACAGCCAGAATTTATTCAGGCAGCAAGAGAAGTTGTTGCTTCTGTTATTGATACTGTCAATTCCAACCCTCTTTATCTAAAAAACAAGATTCTGGACAGAATCATTGAGCCAGATAGAATCATCACATTCAAGGTAGAGTGGGAAGATGACAACCACGAAATCCAGGTAAACAGAGGATATCGTGTCCAGTACAACAATGCTTTGGGCCCATACAAAGGTGGACTTAGATTCCATGCCAACGTTACTCTTGGCACTCTCAAGTTCTTGGGCTTCGAGCAGATCTTCAAGAACTCCCTCACAACTCTCCCAATGGGTGGTGGAAAGGGTGGTTCCGACTTCTCTCCAAAGGGAAAGAGCGATCAGGAAATCATGAGATTCTGCCGTGCATTCATGACAGAGCTCCAGAAATACATCGGTCCTGACACAGACGTTCCAGCAGGCGACCTTGGTGTCGGCGGAAGAGAAATTGGATATCTCTATGGCCAGTACAAGAAGATCAGAGATGAAAACACTGGTGTCCTCACAGGAAAAGGATGGGGATGGGGAGGATCTCTTGTAAGACCAGAGGCTACAGGCTTCGGAACAATGTACTTTGCTGCTGAAATGCTCAAGGAACATGGAGACTCCTTCGAAGGAAAGAGAATCGCTGTATCTGGATTCGGCAACGTTGCTTGGGGTGCCGTAACCAAAGCAACTCAGCTCGGAGCAAAAGTTGTGACTATCAGCGGACCAGACGGATACGTATTGGACGAAGAAGGAATCAACACTCCTGAAAAGATTGCTTACATGCTTGAACTCAGAGCATCCAACAACGACATCGTAGAACCATATGCTGAGAGATTCGGAGCTAAATTCGTCAAGGGAAGAAAGCCTTGGGAAGTAAAGGTAGACATGGCATTCCCATGTGCTCTCCAGAACGAATTGACAGGCGAAGACGCAGAAGTCCTCATCAACAACGGTGTCAAGTATGTCGTCGAGACAAGTAACATGGGATGCTGCCCAGAAGCTATCGAAGCATTCCAGAAGGCAAGAATCCCATTCGCACCTGGCAAGGCTGCCAATGCTGGTGGTGTCGCTGTTTCCGGTTTGGAAATGAGCCAGAACGCTCAGCACTACAATTGGTCCAGCGAAGAAGTCGACCAGAAACTCCACGTCATCATGAAGAACATCCACGATGCATGTGTAAGAGAAGGTAGATGCCCAGACGGATACATTGATTATGTAAAGGGAGCAAACATTGCAGGCTTCAAGAAGGTTGCAGATGCAATGTGCCAGCAGGGATATTAATCTCTTCTAATAATGTGAAACCACGGGACTGTTGGCATTAAGTCGGCAGTCCCTTTTTCGATTGTCGAGCCCTGCATTTTTATGGATTTTCTTGAAAAAAGTGGGAAAAGTGTCCTCTTTTGCCCCTGTTTGGCACCTTTTTTTATTGTTATGGCTTTAATGGAGGAAAAATCATGAATAACAATGAAAATGTAACAATCAAAATCAAGACATCAATAAATGACCTCGACCTCTTCGACCTTCCCATGGTTGGTCTCTTCAAATAAAAGGAGTACGCTGCATACACCCTTTCCATACTTGCAGGGATCAATGTCACCAACCTCGATGACATGGAGGTCACTGTAGAGGATTTCATGTCCAACATGGATTATGGCAAAAGGGACATGAGGATGGATGTCCGAATAAACATCAGGAATGGAGAACAGAGGGTCAATATAGAGATACAGAGGATCAAGAAGGATGACATCGACGCCAGGGCGCTCTTCTATGGCGGAGGTCTCGCAACCGACTTTGCAAAGGGGTTGAAGGCAATCCCCAAGACAGTGAACATCGTCATATTCATATGTGACTTCGACCCATTCGAAGGCACACAGTATGCAGGGCAGACAAGAATGGTGTTCAAACTTAAGAGTGAGGACGACGAGAATAAGTTCCACACCCTAAATGACAGACCTTATCCATTTTGATGGACTAACACTTATATTCTATAATGGAGTGCAGGATTGGGAGAAGAATCCACCAAAGAGCGAGGAAGAGGAGAAGATAAGGGTCTACCTCAGCGACATGAAGAACACAGACCCTGAAAAGATGACCTCCGAGATCGCCAGGAAGACATGCAAAGTGTACAAGGAGGACCCCAGAGTAATGGACAACGTTGAAGAATGGATAAGATTCAAATACGGTGATCAGATGGATATGGAACTCGAAGCCCAGAAAAAGAAGTTGGAGAAGGTCCATAAAGAGGAACTTGATGCACAGAAGAAGGAATATGAAGAGAAACTAGAAGATAAAGAAGCTGAGAATCAGAAGTTAAAATCAGAATCTAAAGAAAGAGAAGCCAAATTGAAGGAAGAAAATGAGAATAGGCTTCATGTTCAGAAGCTTGAGATTGCAGAGAAGCTTCTTGCATATGGGACAATGACAATATCTGAAATTGCAGAGACTTCAGGCTTGGACGTTTCAGAAGTAGAAGCTATAGCAAATAGAAAGAAGGATTGAGATATTCAAACTCTTCGATATATGGGCGGTAAACTACAGTTTGCTGCCCTTTTTGAATACTTAGACAAAGAACCTAATAGATAACATAGAAAAATGTATTATGGATATCAAAACACTATGTAATAAACTCATATATTACGATATTAGTTTTTCTTAACAAAACCGGGTTTGTGCAAAGTGATTCCTAACGATCAAAATGTCTGATATTTAACAGTTTTTCAACTATTCTACACCAAGAAAAAACCGGTTTAACAAAAGTATTTCCTTTACTTTTCTACTTTTCATGGTAAAGTAATTTCTACATACAGCAAAAAGGAGATTGTAAGTATGAAAAAGTTTTTGGCTATTCTTTTGATCGCAGTCGTCGCATTGACAGCTGTCTTCGCACAGGGCACATCAGAAGCTTCTGGCGTCAAGACATATAAGGTCGGTGTCGGTATCTATACTTTCGACGACAACTTCATGACTCTCTATAGAAACGAGATTATCAACTACTTCAAGTCACTTGAAACTGACACAGTCAAGTATCAGGTAACAATGGCTGATGGAAAGAACGACATGGGCGAGCAGTCCAACCAGGTCGATAACTTCATCACACAGGGTATGGACGTCATCATCCTTAACCTCGTCCAGACATCAAGTGCTGATGCTCTCATCGACAAGATCGTTGCAGCTGACATCCCACTCGTACTCATCAACAGAGAGCCACTCGCTTACGATGCAAACGGCAACACACTTGATGAAGCTTACGAAGGCATCCTCGACAATCCAAAGGTATGTTACGTTGGTGCTGATGCTCGTCAGTCTGGTTCTTTCCAGGGAAGAATCATTGCTGAGCTCGACAACCACGGTGATATCAACGGAGACGGAAAGGTTTCTTACATCATGGTTGAAGGCGACCCAGAAAACATCGATGCTCAGTACAGAACAGAATTCTCTGTAAAGTATCTCAAGGATCAGGGAATCGCAGTTGAGTGTCTCGACGATCAGGTTGGTAACTGGGCTCAGGCTAAGGGACAGGAAATCACAGCTAACGCTCTTGCTAAGTTCGGCAGCAAGGTTGAAGTTGTATTCTGTAACAACGACGCTATGGCTCTTGGTGCAGCAGCAGCTATCACAGCAGCTGGCAGAACAGTTGGTAAGGACATCTACCTCGTTGGTGTAGACGCACTTGCTGAATGCCAGGAAATGGTCCAGAAGGGCGAAATGACAGGTACAGTTCTTAACGACCACATTGGACAGTCACACGCTGCAGTTGACGTAGCTATTGACCTCCTCAATGGTAAGGAAATCAAGAACTACTACTGGATCGACTACGTAATGGTCAGATAATTCCGGCTAACTTATAGTTTTGGGGGCGGGTGAGATTTTCTTTCACCCGCTTCATAGTATCTTTCTTCATGTTTCTCTAAGGGGGAAAGATGAAGAAGGATATATATAAAAAGGAGGTTATGCATGTCTGAGTATTTGCTAGAAATGCATGACGTGAGTAAATCCTTCCCGGGAGTCAAGGCGTTGGATCATGCCCAGTTACGTCTGAGACCCGGAAAGGTCCACGCTCTGATGGGTGAGAACGGTGCTGGAAAGTCCACCTTGATGAAATGCATGTTCGGTATCTACAAAATGGATGAAGGTGAACTCTTCATCGATGGCGAGAAGGCTGTGATCACTGACCCTATGGATGCCTTGAAAAAAGGTATTGCAATGGTCCACCAGGAACTTCAGCCTATTCCTGCAAGAACAATCGGAGAAAACATCTTCTTGGGTCGTTATCCTATGAAGAAGGGCTTAGGTTTTATTCCGATGATCGACCATGCAAAGATGTATGAGGATACAGCCAAGCTTTTGAAGAAGGTCAGAATGGACTTTGATCCAAAGGCAAAAGTTGGTTCTCTCAGTGTTTCTCAGATGCAGTCTGTCGAAATTGCCAAGGCTGTCAGTGCTAACTGTAGAGTCCTTATTCTTGACGAGCCTACTTCTTCTCTTACCCAAAACGAAGTTGAAGCTCTCTTTAGAATCATTGAAGACTTGAAGGCTGAAGGTGTTGCAGTTGTCTATATTTCTCACAAGATGGATGAAATCTTGAGAATCAGTGACGAAGTAACAATCATGCGTGACGGTCACTACATCGGCACTTGGGATGCAAAGGATCTCACAACAGACATGATCATCACAAAGATGGTCGGTAGAGAGCTCAAGAATCTCTATCCTGTCAGAGAAAACGTTCCTGGAGAAGTTGTTTTCAAAGTAGAAGACTTTACATCTATTAACCCAAAGAGCTTCAGACATGTTAACTTCGAGCTTAAAAAGGGAGAAATCCTTGGTGTCGGAGGTCTTGTAGGTGCTCAGCGTACAGAGTTGATGGAAGGCCTCTTTGGAACACGCTCCCACAGCGCAGGTAAAATCTATTATCAGGGCAAGGAATTGAAGATCAATAGACCTAAAGATGCTATTGACCATGGTATTGCAATGCTTACTGAAGATAGACGTGGTTCCGGTATTTTGGGCGTATTGTCTATTGCTGATAATATTTCTATTTCAAGTTTGAAAAAGTATTTGGATTGGAACATCCGTATTAACTCCAAGAAAGTTGAAAATCTTGTTCAGGAAAATGTTAAGAAGATGGCAATCAAGACTCCTTCTTCCAAGACTCAAATCAAGACACTCTCCGGTGGTAACCAGCAGAAAGTATTGGTTGGAAGATGGCTTGCAAATAATCCTGACGTTCTCATTCTCGATGAGCCTACCAGAGGTATCGACGTTGGTGCCAAGTATGAAATCTACTGTATCATCGCTGATCTGGCTAAGCAGGGAAAGAGCATTATCATGATTTCTTCCGAAATGGGAGAACTGATTGGTATGTCAGATAGGATTATGGTCATGTGCGACGGAAGAGTCACAGGATTTGTGGAAGGCAAGGATGCAACTCAGGAAAACATCATGGCCCTTGCTACACAGTTTGAATAAGGAGGAAAGCAAAAATGGAAAATAGTAAGAGTATCAAACCACAGCTTTGGGCCAAAAAAGCTTTGAGCGTTGCCAAATCAAACCCCATCGTAGTGCTTTTGGCAATTGTAAGTATTATAGTCGGTTGTTTTGTAGATAACTTCTTCTCTTGGGGAAACCTTGGAAACCTTATCTCCAACACAGCCATCAGATTTATCATCGCATTGGGTGTCTCCGGATGTCTCATCACTAAGGGAACAGACCTTTCTGCAGGAAGACAGGTTGGTCTTGCAGCATGTCTCGCCGGTGTCCTCGTTCAGAGAGGCGACTACACAGGAAGACTTTGGAAGAACGTTCCAGAAATGAGCATGTGGCTTGTTCTGCTTATCGTAGTTGCAGTAGGAATCTGTATTGGTCTTATCAACGGTTTGATCATTGCAAAGCTGAAGGTTCCACCATTCATCGCAACTCTCGGTACCCAGACAATCATCTATGGTATCTGTCTCGTATTCACAGATGCCCAGCCAATCGGCGGCTTCCAGAAGCAGTACATCCAGCTCATCACAGGACGAATAGGATCAACAAAGGGATTCTATATTCCTTACTTCTTCTTCATCGCCCTCTTCTTCGGTGTAATATTCTGGTTCATCTATAACAAGACATGTCATGGAAAGTACATGTATGCCATCGGTGGAAACGAAGTTGCAGCTGAAGTATCTGGTGTAAACACAACAGTTACTCTCATCAGAATCTATGCAACAGCTGGTTTCATGTATGCTGTAGCAGGATATCTCTTGGCTGCCAAGTCAGGTGGATCATCTGCTTCTATGGGTATGGGTTATGAACTTGAAGCTATCGCTGGTTGTACAATCGGTGGTGTCTCAACAACTGGTGGTATCGGTACAGTATCAGGAATCCTCGTTGGTGTCTTGGTATTCGAGCTCTTGAAGATCGTTCTCCAGTTCTTGGGCGTCAACCCATACTACAACTACGTTGTGCAGGGTGTTGTCATCGTTGTCGCTGTTGCTCTCGACATCAGAAAGTACATCGCTAAGAAATGACAGATAAAGAGAAAAAGAAGAAACGTTGGCAAAGTATCAAGGAGGAGTGGTACAGTCATGTCCACCTCTCCTTGAAGACCATCGATTGGATTATAGGGATAGGCATTTTTATTCTGGCCGTTGTAGTAATCCTGATAATCCTGGAAGCTACCGGAGTATTTTATCTCTTTGGAAAACAATGAAATATCCCCTCTTTTCGAGGGGATTTATAGTTGACTCTCAATCAATACATTTCAAGAATTTTCTTTAACTCAGAGACATATTTCTTTCTTAGTGATTTAGGAGCAAGTATTTCTACGCTTGTACCACACTGGACCAGTCTCAGATATAACTCGATGGAGTTTTCGACTCTGATATTGCATATCATTTCCCCGTTTTCGTTCTCAATTATCTCAGGTTTATCGTGAACAAGGGTGGAGAAGGAGTTGAGTGCACTCTTTTCCTTAACTTTGAGCACCATTGGAATCATATCGATGGCATCATATGAGTCTTCTTTTTCCTTTTTTGTGAAAGGCTTAAGGTTATCTGGGATGGTGTAAGTCTCATTCAGCATCTGAACAGAGATTATGGTCTCGATATTTAGTGTGATTATATCTTTAGTATGTCTAAGTCTTCCTGTAACCGTCATCGGTTTTCTTCCGTCAGGATTGTCGGAGAACCCGATAAAGTAAGGAGCGATTTCGATTTCTTCTTTTTCAGGAATGCTGGTGGTTATCTTGGCAATTCTTCCAGACACCCAGCAGTCTATCAAGACCTCCAATACCTTGTTGTAAGAGGAAGTCTCAATCATACTCTCTTCAATTTTCTTATCGATTGCATCTGCCAGAACAAAGATATTGTCACTGATCTTAGGTGCATAGGAGCGCATATTCATGGCAATCTTTCTCAGTCCTGATGCAAGGTGAGGATTCTGCATGGAGACAGAGGAAGCGAGAGCCTCGGCAGACATGTTGAATGCCAAAGATTCATAGACGGAGAGCTCCATCGGGGAATCTTCATCCCCTTCTTTTATCTTGATCAGATTGTTTTCTTCATAGATGTCGATATGCTGAGAGAGGTCTTCTACGTATCTGGAGATAGTAGATCTGTGGACACCTAATCTTCTTGCAATTTCTGCTCTTCTCAAGCCTTCTGGATGAGATCTGAGTAGTAATTCAAGCTGAGCAACCCTTTCTCCTTTCATGACTTGTCTCCTTTTCTGTAAGTATAGCAACAAAATATTGATATTCAAATAAAAAATGAAACATTCTGCAACAAAATGAGTAATAACTGCTGTTTTGAGGTTTAGATGCTTTTGGGACTTTGAAATCGCCATATAACCAAAAATAAAATGATACCTTGTTCTGGAGAAAGAAGAAGGTGATAATAGAGTCATGTACGAAGATGAATTAGACAGGCTTGAGATAAGAATTAGTTATCTTGAAAAGCAAAATGCAGAATTAAACGAAGTCGTAATAGAGCAGGGTAAGATGATCACCCATCTTATGATCCAGATGGAAGACATGAAAAAGAAGGTGAAAGACCTGATGGATGTCACTGCAGATGAGAGGGCGAATAGAAAACCGCCTCACTATTAAGGCGGCCAACATTACTTCTCGTAAGGTATCTTGACTACAATCTTTTTACCTTTTCTCCTCTCTCCGTCTACGCTTACTCGCGGTCTATGTGGCTCATATGGAAATGAAATGACAAAGACTCCAGGAGTAAGCTTATTTCTTACTTCAATGGCACTATCGAAGAATCCGATATCTCTTTCGTCATCAAATCCCTCTGGTAGGCTATCAAGAATCTTTGCTGCATCGTAGTATTCTTCACCAATAAGTACGCTGTGTATGTCGATGAACTTCTTATGTACCTCAAACAGAGGACTCGGGTTTGTCTCATAATCCTGTACCTGGATAAGTATTCCGTTTTCCTTTGTCCTATATTCGCCTCCAGGAAGAGAAGAGTAGTCCTTGCTTCTCAGCTCTTCAGCCACTTCCTTTATAAACGGAACGATTGAGGAATACTCTTCCAGTCTATCCAGTGTGTCATAAATCATAATCTACCTTCCTTTATGTACTTTCCCTTACAATTAATTCTGCAGGAATAGTCTTTAATATCTTCTTTTCTTTCGGAGCATCCTTGGATGAGGAAAGAATCTTTTCCAAGGCGATGGCACATTCAACGCCTTGTTCTATTGCCTTGTTGTCAACACTGGTCAGGCTGGGAGTGACAAGACTGGACATCATAGAGTTGTTGAATCCCCCCACAGACACATCTTCAGGTGCCCTTATTCCTCTCTTTCCCAGGATCTTCATCACTTTCAATGCCAAAAGATCTTCTTCTGCTACCACACCATCAAAAGAGATGGAAGAGAGTGCTTCATCTATCTCTGAGATTTCTTCAGTTATAGTCACGACTCTTCCTACAGCGTCTTCCTTAGTAGAAACAAATTCTTTGAAACCAATGATTTTGTTTCTGCATGATTCCGTGTTGGAGCTATGGAGGAATATCAGGTTTCTTCTTCCTTTTGAATACAAATGCTCTGCAAGCATTTTTGATCCTTCTTTTTCATCAACCAATACTCCATAAGAATTTTTAAGCCACCCGTTTGAAATGACCACAGGAATAGACTCAAGGAGAGTTTCTGTTTCAGGAAGGGAAGAGAGAAGCTGGAATGTGGATCCTATGAATATTATTCCGTCTATAGATTTGTCCATCATTCTTCTTAGGAACAATGACATTCCCTCTTCATCCATTCCTGTTTCAAACATCATTATGTCATAACCCTTCTGTGAGAAGTGGTTATTGATCTGATCTGCAATACGCATGTGATGAAGCATTGTGAAACTCTTCACAACAATGGCGATTGTTTTGATGGACTTGGTCTTTAATCCCCTGGCAATTGTTGAAGGAGAGTAGTTGTGTTTCTTGACGACACTTAATACTTTTTCCTTTGTCTCTTCATTTACATGGACACTGGAATTAAGGACCCTGGAAACAGTTGCTGTGGAGACTCCAGCCTCCCTTGCAATATCCCTAATCGTCGCAGACATACGCAATCTCCTTTAAAAAAAGTTTGACATAGTTCAAAACCAACAATATTATAACCATGTAATCGGTTACATGACAACAAAAATGTTTCAGTGCCGAAGGAGGGACTGTGAATATTAAATTTGAAGAGTTGGTAAAGGTTTTTGCTGATAAATTGACAGGAAGAGGAGTACCTGAAGAGGATGCTGTTCTTGCTGGAACAATCCTTGCACAGAACAGTGCAGACGGTGTCTATTCCCATGGAGTCAATAGATTCCCACGTGTTGTTTCATATATCGACAAGGGATATATCGATCCAAAGGCAGAGGCTGAGAAGGTAGATTCCTTCGGTGCTTATGAGAAATGGGACGGCCATCTTGCCCTTGGCATGGTCAATGCAAAGAAGGCAATGGACAGGGCAGTGGAACTAGCAAAGGAATTTGGAATCGGCCTTGTAGCCATTAAGAATACAAACCACTGGATGAGAGGTGGATACTATGGCTGGCAGGCAGCAGACCAGGGGATGATCGGCATCTGCTGGACAAATACTCAGCCTAATATGCCAGCCTGGGGTGCAAAAGACAGAAGAATCGGAAACAACCCTTTTGTTATGTCAGTGCCTAGAAAGAATGGTGAACACATAGTCTTGGACAGCGCCATGAGCCAGTTCAGCTATGGAAAGATAGAGATGACTAAGTTCGAGGGAAAGCAGCTTCCTGTTCCTGGCGGCTTTGATGAAGAAGGCAACATGACAACAGATCCTGCTGCCATTGAAAAGACTTGGAGAGTTCTCCCTGTGGGATATTGGAAGGGAAGTGGAATGTCTATCCTTCTGGATTTGATCGCTTCAATTCTCGCAGGAGGAAACACTGTAACAGACATTGGAAAGATGAGCAGTGACGAGTATGGCCTCTCTCAGGTTCTTATTGCCATCGATCCTGAAAGATTCAACTCTGCAGAGTTTGTTGAGGATGCTATCAAGAGAGTCATCGAAGATGTCGCTTCCTCTGTTCCTGCTGTCGAAGGAAAGGCTGTCAGATACCCAGGACAGAACTCTTTGGCAACAAGACGCAGAAACATGGAAGAGGGAATTCCTGTCTTGGACAATGTTTGGGACCAGATAATCAATCTGTAAAT
>JALFYG010000257.1 GCA_022784805.1 Spirochaetales bacterium | reverse complement strand
ATTTCCAATATCATAGATGGCGCTATAGTCACGCTGGAGAAGAATCTTCACCCTCACGTCTACTTTATATTTTCCTTCGTCTATTTCCCTCTCCACTTCCTCTCTTTCCCACTTTGACCAAGCTGGGATAGATGTGAACGTCTCTTCTCCACTCACTGCTTTCAGGCTTCCGTCCTCCTCAAGTCTCCACTCCTTGGAGCAGGAAGTACACTTCAGCGTCGTACCTGATGCCTCCATATCACCCTCTTTCAGGCAGTGAGGGCACTTATAGAGGACACTGGAGAGTCCATCGGCTCTGAAGCTTTCAGAGATTTTGACACCCTTTTCTTTCTGCCACTTATAGTGGTCGAAGGAAAAGTGTGGCTTCAAAAGAGCGTTTATTTCATCAACGCTCATCTTTGCTGCATCTTCAGGAGAGAGCAGGTACTCCATCTTTGCTGATACATCCACTTTTCTTATCTGGAGTCTGTTATATAGAGGATCACGATGGAATGCACCGTAGGTCTCGATCATCACCACAGGAATCTTCAATAGCTTGATCATCTTCCCAAGGCTCTCAGGAAGAGGTGTGGGAGTAGTTCCATCGAAGGAGTATGAAGCCTCCGGGTACAAAAGGATTGAATTATTGAGAGTGCGGGAGGCATACATCATATCTTTCACAAGAGCAGTCTCAGCGACAAACTTATGTGTGGGGATGCAGCCTATTGCCCTCATGAGCCACTCTTTTCCCACAAAGCCATCAGCTTCGCAGATGATATTAAATGGTCTTGGATAAAGAATGCAGGAAGCGATCTTCAGATCAATGAATGATGAGTGATTCATCAAATAGAGGGCGCTTTCATGCTTTCCGAGTTTCTCCATATCTTTTTCCTCAAGGGAGAAATGGACTTTCTTAAGTGTAGGCCAGGAGAGGGCGCCAAGAAGGGATCTGAACAAGATGTTAGGGCGCTTTGGCTTCTTTCTCTCTTTTTTCTCAATAGCCATGACGCTCTTATATGTAGAGGTTTTTGTCTTTATCTTCATAATGTGATTCCGCCTTCAATGATTATAAAATGCTTAATAGAATCACGAAAGACATTTTGTACAAAAGTAGTGTCATCTGTTCCTTTTCTTCAAATTTAATCAAGAGGAAAATCCTCAACATTTTTCTCATAACTATTTATAAAAAAGGGGGTTAGTTCAGAGAATCTATATCCAAAAACTGAAACTCTTTATAAACTCATAGCGTCTTATCAAGGAGGAAAATATGAGAGAAACAACTCTTGACGGCATTTGGAAGCTAAGAGCTGATAAAATCGAAGACAATAGTTTGGGCATCAAAGAGAATATGGAATGGGACATGACCATCCCTGGCGATGTCCATGACACTCTGATTAAGAATAATACTATCCCAGACCCATACTATGGAAAGAACGAACTTGATATTCAATTCATTGGTAGGGGTGATTGGACAATCTATAGATCTTTTTCTTGGAAGAAAGAACAGCAGCGAGCCATTTTGAGACTGGAAAAAGTCGATACAGTGGCTCGCCTTTTTATTAATGGGGAGAAAGTAAGAGGATTCGAGAACGAGCATCAGATCCACTTTATCGATATTACTCCATTTTTAAAGGAAGGAGAAAATGTCATCTCCTTCTCTTTCCGCTCTGCAGAAAGCTTGGCAACTGAAAGAAACGAGAAGCTTGCCTACCCTATCCCTTGCTCCAGATATCCTAACGACTCACCTAACAGGAACCTGGTGAGAAAGACACAGTGCAACGCTGGTTGGGACTGGGGTCCATGTATCATGAGTGTCGGTATCCATGAAAGCATAAAGCTCTTCAATACTGGCTCATCTCTCTTTGAGAACTTTGCTGCTATCCCGAGACTCAAAGGAGACAAGTGGGAAGTAGAGTTTGAGTGTTGGATTGAGTCAACTGAAGAAAAAACTATTGACGCAAAGGCTGAACTAGCTGGAAAGAGTGTAGAAGGCTCCTTCACACTAAAGAAAGGCACCCATAAGTATTCTCTCTTCCTCTTCATTCCCGAGAAAGACATTGAAAGATGGTGGCCAAATGGAATGGGTGGTCATAAGCTCTATAGAGCAACAGTCACAGTTGACGGCATAGTTATGGAGAGAAAGATAGGTTTCAGAACCCTCCGCGTTAAGAATGAAGCAACCATGGGAGGAAAGGAACTTACCATTTCTGTCAACGACAGGGACATCTTCTCAAAGGGTGCCAACTGGATTCCTCTCGATTCAATTCCATCACGTATGACAAGAGAAAGATATGATGAACTCTTACAGGATGCAGTAGACGCAAACATGAATATGATTCGTGTCTGGGGCGGCGGCTGGTATGAGAAGGAAGATTTCTATGAGCTCTGCGATGAAAAAGGTATTCTTCTCTATCACGATATGATGTTTGCATGCTCCACATACCCATCAGACGAATGGTTCCTGAAGAGTGTTGAGAAAGAGCTGAGAGACCAGATCAGACGTCTTAAGAGCCATCCATGTATCGCACTATGGTGCGGAAACAACGAGGACTTGGGTGCACTTACTTGGTATGAGGAGACTATCCAGAATAGGGATAGATATCTTAAGGATTACGAGAAGCTTAATGATGAAACAGTCGGCAGAGTCATAATGGAAGAGGACACAGACAGAATCTTCTGGCCATCTTCTCCTTGCGCAGGCCCAGGAGACTATAGTGACAACTGGCATAGTGACGGCAAAGGTGATATGCACTTCTGGTCTGTTTGGCATGAAGGAAAGGACTTCGATTTCTATCACACAGTAAAGCCCCGCTTCTGTTCTGAGTTCGGATATCAGTCATTCTCATCTCTGCAGGTCGTAAACACATTCTGCCCACGTGACCAGTTTGATCTTACTTCTCCTGTAATGCTTCACCATCAGAAGAATAACAGAGGTAATGAGATAATGATGGAGCAGTTCACACGCTCCTTTAAGTATCCTTCATCCTTTGAGTCCAGTCTTTACCTATCCCAAGTCCAGCAGGCTCTTGCCATCGAGACTGCAGTCACATACTGGCGTTCTTTGATGCCATATTGTATGGGAACTCTCATTTGGCAGCTTAATGATGTCTGGCCTGTGGCTTCTTGGTCCAGCATTGAATACAACGGAAGATGGAAGGCTCTCCACTATGCAGTGAAGCACTTCTATGCCCAGGTTGCTCCATTATTATATATAGATAAAGGAAGAGTCTTCATTAAGGCTGTCAACGACACAAAAGAAAAGAAGAACGTTGAGATGAGAGTAAGGGTAATGGATTACGAAGGAAATGTACTCGAAGAGAGAAACCACTCCCTTACCCTCGGATCCATGAGCGTCGTTGAGGTGGAGGAACTCTACAAGTCTGCTTATAACAGAGACAACACTTTCGTTGTTGCAGAAACAATATGCGACGGGGAGAAGGAAGAGAGAAGCATATTGATGGAGAGAGTTAAGAACTCTTCCATCAAAAAGAGCTGGATCGCCTTCGATAACGTTGAAAAGCTAAGCGACGGTTCATTCTCCATCACGATCGAGGCCAAGTCTCCTGCATTCTACGCTGTCGTTGAAAGCGGAAACATCGACGGCAGGTTCTCAGATAACTTCTTCACTGTCCTTCCTGGGGAGAGTAAGACTATAACATTCACTCCGAAACAGCCTGTTGACGAGGAGAAGTTCAAAGAAGAGCTATCTGTAATGGATATATCAAGAATCTAACAATCAGGCCGCCCGAAAAAGGCGGCCTAAGTTTTATTCCCATTTACCTGGGTTACACAGTATATCTTTCTTCCAGGATATGAGTCCCAAGATATCTTTTCTTTTCTTGAGGCTCTCCCAATCCTTTCTCTCTTCTCCAAGCCAAAGGTTCTCAGCAAGGATATAAGCACGAGGGAATATCATAAACTCCATTTCCCTTCCACTATGGAGCTTTTCGCCCCATACACAGCACTGGGCACCAAGGATGAGACTTCGTCTCTCTTCCTCCAACTCCTTCATGGAAATATCGAGGTCATAGGAGTCCTTAGGAATGGAGAGGCTTAGATTTCCCAGTTCCCATGATTCCTTTGATGGATAACGGTCCATATAACATCCACCGTTTTCCGGGCAAAGAATAACATTATGTCCACGAGAAGAAGCAGTACGGGCACCGTTAAGGCCTCTCCAGCTCATGACCACCACGTCCTTGTCGATTTCAGGAGCATCAACAACTTCGTCCCAGCCAATGGCTCGTTTTCCATACTTTTTTACAATTGAGCTTACACGGGACGTAAACCAACCCTGAAGCTCAGAAGTATTCTTGAGGCCATTTTCTTCCATAATTAGTCTGCATCCTGGATGATCCTCCCACTGAACATGAGGGCATTCGTCTCCGCCGATGTGGATAAATGGTCCGTCAAAGATAGATGCCAGCTCCTTGATGGCAGCATCCAGGAACTCCCAAAGTTCTCCTGAGGATGGGTTCATCACATTCTCGAAGACACCCCAGTTGTTCTGGACATCTATCTTGTTTCCTGTGCATCCAAACTCTGGATAAGCCGCAAGAAGGGCCTCTGCATGTCCCGGAGTCTCGATTTCAGGAATGACAGTTATTCCTCTTTCCTTACAATACTCGTTTACATATTCCAAATCTTCTCTTTCATAGAAGCCCTGATGAACATGTTTTTGGTCATTATTATCATATATATATCTTGTTGATGAGATTTCTTTCAGTTTATCGTAACCGGGGACAGGGAATCTCCAGCCCTGGTCATCTGTAAGATGCCAGTGGAAATAGTTAAAGCCAACAAGGCTCATGGCATCAATTATTCTCAATAGCTCTTCTCTTGTAACAAAGTGTCTGACACAGTCGATATGAAAGCCCCTATATCTATAGGCAGGGGAATAGTAGGAGAAAGAGCATACAGGAAGGGAACCGTCGAAAATAAGAGAGAGCTGCTTGATATATCCCTCGGCAAGTGCAACTTCGTCTTTTCCCTTTCCCTTGAGGACAATCTTATCTTTTGAGATGACTACTCTATTTTCATCACAAATCACCTTCTCCACATCAAGAGGGTATCCAATAAGTGTATCAAATTTTACATTTTCCGATTCAATTCTAGGTGTAAGAAGACAATCGATAGTTTTCATAATATTCCTTTGTCTGATAAAAGGGCGGATCCAAGGACCCGCCCCGTAATTCTGTCTTTCAGAACCTTAGTTCTTCCAAGCCTTCCAAGCGTCGTTGACTGTCTTAGCAGCTGTCTTGACATCTGTCTTTCCAAGACCGATTTCAGCAAGAACAGTGTTGATGACTTCGTAGACTGCTGGATCGAGGACACCGTCGATAACAGGTGTAGCAACCTGGATTCTTCCATACCAGTCAGATCTCTTAGCAACGAGTGGTTCGAGTCCATTGTCTTCACAAACCTGAGCAACGTCGATTGTTGTGAGTGATGGGAATGCAGCACCAGTTGTGAGTCTGTAAGTCTGTACATACTCGCCTTCGAGGTACTTGATGAGTTCCCATGCAGCAGCTTCTTCTGCGCTTCCTGCAGGAATGTCAGCAGACATAGCCCAACCTGTTCCTACGACAACAGAGTTAGATTCGTGGATAACTTCACCGTCAACTGCTGGGAAGTTCATGAGTTCGATATCTGTTTCCTGAGCTTCTGGGGAGAAGAGAGCCTGGCCAGTTGTGATATCTGTCTGGAATGCGCCGCAAGCCCAGTCGCCGTCGATATAGAAAGCAGCCTTTCCGTTTGCGAAGTCACCGCGTCCTGAACCGTAGCCGATAGAGAGAGTGTTGCGGTTGATGATTCCATCTTTGTAGAGGTTGTCGAGGACTGTGAGAGCGTTGATGAACCATTCATCTTCGAAATCGATCTCGCCTGCAGCAAGTCTGTCATACCAGTCAGCTCCGCCGAATCTACCAGCGAGGAGAGAGAAGAGACAAGACTGCATTACCCAACCATCTTTACAATCCATCTGGACAACTTCGATTCCCTTAGCGTTGAGAACTGGAACCATTGCCTTAAGATCATCATATGTCTTTGGAATTTCGAGTCCGTTGTCTCTGAGAACCTTTGTGTTGACGAACATCATGGATGTAGCTGTGATTCCGTTTGGAAGTTCACCGAGGAATCCGCCAATCTGAGGAGCTGTTGTTGTTGGAGCATAGTCGTCGAGGATTCCATCAGCTTCCAAGAATGGTGTGAGGTCCTTGATAAGTCCTTCGTTGTGGAGTGTAGCAGATCTTCCACTTGGCCAGCAGTAGAGAACGTCTGGGAGGTTGCCCTGAGCTGCATAAGATTCGACCTTCATGTGGAATGGTTCGTTGAAGAGGTCTTCTCTGATAACCTCAATTTCTGGGTGAAGTCTGGAGAATTCGTTCCATACCATCTCAACTTCGTTTGCGCTGTTTGGTTCTGACATGTCGATGTAGTTCAAAACCCTAATTGTTGTCTTTCCGCTGGATGATTCTGTACCGCCCTGAGCGAAAACCATGGATGTTACCATAGCCAATACGAGGAGAACAACTGTAATTTTTTTCATCAAATTTTCCTCCTTTTGATGATTTTTCCAATAAATTTATATCATGCGACGAATCGCGTGATTACCATTAACCCTTCACTGCACCTGCAGCGACACCCTTTGTAATTTCCTTTCTGAACACCAGGTAGAAAAGAAGCATTGGCAAAAGTCCGATCACCAGGGATGCAAAGAGCTTTCCATAGTCTGTGGAGAGAGCGCCTGCAAATGACTGGATTCCAACTGGCAGTGACTTATTCTTTGTAGAGGAAGTGAGCATGTTGATAAGCATGAATTCATTCCATGTTCCACTGATTGTGAGGATGGCAAGAGTTGTTGCGACTGGCTTTGCCATCGGGACAATGATGGACCCAAAGATTCTGAAATACTTTGCACCATCGATTCTTGCAGACTCTACAAGAGCATCAGGGACACTCTTAATGTACTCTGTACAGAGATAGACACCCATTGGTAATCCAATTCCGATATAAGGAATCAAGACACCAAGCTTTGTATCATACAAGCCCACCTGGTTGATCATGACAAAGAGCGGAATCATGATTGACTGAAGAGTCATGAGAATACCTATGACATAGGAGCCATAGAGAATCTTTGTGCTCTTCATCTTGATCTTTGCAAATGCAAAGCCGCTCATAAGTCCGAATACCAGTACGAAGACTACTGTGATGGAAGTGTAGATGACACTGTTTATGATATATGTGCCGAAGTGACCTCTTGTCCAAGAATCCCTGTAGTTCTGCCAGAAGAATGTCTTTGGTAGTCCAAGTCTATTGGTCTGGTAGTCCTGGCTTGTCTTGAAGGAGCTCATTATAAGCCAAGCAAGAGGTGCAATGGCCATAATGGCGAAGAAGATAAGAATGACGTAGG
>JALFYG010000178.1 GCA_022784805.1 Spirochaetales bacterium | reverse complement strand
CGGTATCTTCACGGGAGTGGGAAGTGTCCTATCGTTCTTACCTATCATTGTTGTCTTGTTCTTTTTCCTTTCCCTTTGGGAAGACACTGGATATATGGCGAGAGTTGCCTTTGTAACAGATAAGGCACTGAGAAAGATAGGTCTCAGTGGAAGAAGTATCGTACCGATGCTCATTGGCTTTGGTTGTACAGTTCCAGGAGTAATGGCATCACGAACACTGCCATCAGCCAGGGACCGTAAGCTTACTGTACTTCTCACTCCTTTCATGAGCTGTACCGCAAAGCTTCCTATCTATGTATTCTTTGCCTCCATTTTCTTCCCTGAGAATTCGGGCTTAGTTATAGTGTCACTGTACGCACTGGGAATAATCATAGGATTGCTGGTTGCAGTGATAGGAAAGAATACAGTCTTCAAAGGTGAAGCTGTTCCATTTGTAATGGAACTACCAAGCTATAGAATGCCAGGTGCAAAGAATGTATTGATGCTCCTTTGGGATAAGGCAAAAGACTTCTTGGAGAGAGCCTTTACAGTAATATTCGTGGCCTCCATCGTCATCTGGCTCTTGCAGTCCTTTGATCTGAGGCTTAACTTCGTTGCCGCTACTGATAACTCAAGAAGTATCCTTGCTTCCCTCTCTGGCATCTTGGCTCCTATCTTCACACTCCAAGGCTTCGGAGACTGGAGAGTTGTGACAGCACTTGTTGCTGGATTTATGGCTAAAGAGAGTGTAGTGTCTACACTGAGTGTTCTTTGTGGAACTACTGCTATCCTTTCATCCATCATTTCGCCTTCTAGTGCTTATTCTCTTCTTGTGTTCTGTCTCTTATATACTCCATGTGTAGCAGCAGTAGCTTCCATAAGAAGAGAGCTGGGAGGTAAGTGGTCCTTCTTCGTCGTAATATTCCAGTGTGTCCTTGCTTGGGTTATCTCACTGATCTTCTCACTGGTTTTGGGGATGATAATATGAATTGGGTAAGTATCATACTTCTATTGGTGATCCTACTGTTGTTTATAGTGATCACAATAAGAATAGTGAAGAAGAGGAAGAAAGGAGGTTGCTCCTGCTCCTCTTGTGATTCCTGTTCCATCTGTAATAAGAAGAAATAGAGATAAGGCTGTCATAAATAAAGAAAGTTTATGGCAGCTTATTTGTTTAACAGTACAAAAGATAAAGTTGGGAGTTTTGATACTCTGTATTAACAGAAAAGTACACTTATGAGGATAACTTGGAGACAGCTAGATCATTGATAATTGCATCAAAAAGAAATAGACAACTGAAAAAGATAAACTTAATTAAACTAAGTTAATTTGAATTAAGTTTATTTTTAGTCTTTTTGGAGAAATAAATAAATAAAAAGAAATATTTTATATCGAATTTATAGTTTAAATTGACAAAAAGAAGATTCAATCCTTATATTAATAATGATAAAAAGAGAGGTAAATAGAGCTGTATGAAGGATTATCAAGTTCGTATTGCAGAAATAACCATCAAGAATTTCAAGAATGTTGTTTACGGTACTGTCTCTCTTGATAATCCAATAAAAGATTACAAAGCAAGTATCCTGGGGCTCTATGGACAGAATGGAAGTGGAAAGACAGCCTTGATAGATGTTTTAGAGGTATTGAAATATGCTCTATGCGGTCTCCCTCTTCCTTCAAAATTTAGTGATTGCATAAATGTG
The DNA here is from genome assembly GCA_022784805.1 of Spirochaetales bacterium. GTDB lineage: Bacteria > Spirochaetota > Spirochaetia > Sphaerochaetales > Sphaerochaetaceae > Ornithospirochaeta. Next base: position 6,000 of record JALFYG010000178.1, on the reverse strand, counting down.
GATGCGGATGAAGCAAAGCTTGAGTATAAGTTTAACTTAATATCGTCAGATGAATGTGTAGATGTATATTATGAAGTCAGCATTAAATCTGTCATTGCTGATAGTCAGCTTAATTGGGATAAAGAAGCTACTTCGTCCACAAGAAAGATTGTGCTGTTGAATGAGATTATCAAATGCCCGATCCTTTCAAAGAAATCAATAAAGATTGGAAGGCTGATAGATTCTTCTTCTGACATCTTTACTCCTGTTGCCAAGAAGAATTTGTTGGTTGGAAAGGATAAAGATAGTGATATGGATTTGATGGTTGCAAAAAGGGTCTCTTACAAAGAGTCCAGATCTTTTGTGTTTTCAAGAGAGCTGCTGGAAGTAATCAGAAATCGTAACGATAGAAATGAACTAAATAAAGAGGATGAAGAAGAACTATTTTTTTATTCTGATATCATTGAGAACCTCGTTGAATTTGGAAACCATGGATTATTTGTCATCAATGCATCGACAATCGGACTCATAAGCTTAAATACCCAGCCAATCTCATTTAAATACAGAGGAAAAGAGGAAGGAGCCATTGGAACAATAATGTTACCTTTGGATGGAAGTGAAGTTGTTCCCAAGCCAATTCTTTCAATAATCAAAAGTGTTATTACCAACATGAACATAGTATTGGAGAAGATTGTTCCTGGCTTAACAATAGGAGTAAAGGAGATGGGAGGGGAGGTCCTCCCCAATGGAGACGAAGGGTGCCGAATTGAACTCTTGAGCTTAAAGAACAGCAAAGAGATACCATTGAAAAATGAAAGCGATGGTATCAAGAAGATAATATCAATTCTTCAGCTTCTGATAGTCGTTTATAATCAGAGCTCCATTACTGTAGCCATAGATGAACTTGATTCAGGAGTCTTTGAATACCTATTGGGAGAAATATTGAAGATAATATCTGAGAAAGGAAAGGGTCAGTTGATATTTACTTCCCACAACTTAAGACCATTGGAGACCCTTGATAAAACCTTTATTGCTTTCACGACAACTAATCCATCCAACAGATATATCAGGATGTCTAATGTCAAGGAGACTAATAATCTTAGAGACTTTTATTACCGTGATATAACATTGGGAGGCCAGAAAGAAGAGCTTTACATTCAGACAAAGAACTCTGAGATAGCATTGGCTTTCAGAAAAGCTGGAATGATTAATGGCACATAAAAGCTCGTATCGATAACGTATTAGACAATACGAAGTTTCAAGAATTCTTCATAATTGTAAAGAACCATGTATGTCTACAAAATGCCACATTCAAGAATGAATAAAAGAATCTTCTTAGTTATTCGTTATCAGGTAAATAAACACCAGACAAAAGAAGGATATTCTATTTCCAGTAGTTTATCCCCCAGTTTTCAAAAGTCCACTTGTCTTCATAAGGACTAATCTCATAGTCGATATAGTAGAGAGTATCATTGAAATCAATGAAATTAGATGGGTACCAATCAAGGTTTACATTCTTCTCTCTCATTTTACTCTGCAGCTTTTCAAGTACAGGAAAGTATCTAGAGAGATCCTCTCCCCTTGATACTCTCTCAAGAGCAGTATCTCCAGGGATAAACTCTTTGAGGAGGATTTTACGTTCTGTGTCCCAGTAGAGAAGACGAGGAACAGGGACGCCGTTAGAGGAGAGAAAAGAATAAGCATTAAGCTCCAGATCGACTTTGGACCTAGTGAAGGTATAGTAGTCGACGGCTTCGTGATGAAAACACTTGAGAGTGAAGGCTATCCCTTTTCTGTCTTCCACCAGAAAAGAGTAGCCACCCTTTCCTTTTCCAAGTGTTTTCTTCACTCTATATCCTTCTCCCAAGATATAGACGATATCATCTAACTCAGGCTTCATAGCTTTCTTCTATTCTCTTATGCTTGGTCTCCAAGCCATGGAGCCAATCAGAAGTACTCATATATATGATAAATATAATGGAGGAGATAGACCAAGTTATCGGGTAAGCCCAATAAACAAGGGTTATTGTGTGTGATATCGAAATAGCCACTGTAATATAAGTGACACGGAACAAGCACCAGGATCCCAACATGACGACCATTGGCACTATCGCCTTACCAGCTCCCCTCATTACTCCTGCAATGGAGTGGGAGAGGGCAAGAAGGCAATAGAAGAGAGCCTCTGTATGAGCCTGCTTCACACCATACTTTATTACTTCCGGATCTTGGTTAAAGAGAGAGATTGCCTGAGGAGCAAATAGATAGAAGAGAACTCCTATTGTTTCAGATAGAAGGACACACATAAGTATTCCAAATACTGCTCCTTCCTTTGCTCTCTTATAGTTTTTTGCACCAAGATTCTGGCTTACACATGTACTGAGAGCCATGGCAAATGCATTGATAGGAATAAACCCGAAGCCCTCAATCTTGGAGTAAGCTCCGCTTCCTGCCACGGCAGTGGAAGAGAATGTGTTGATGTTTGTCTGCACAACAAGATTTGCAATGGCGATGACAGAGTTCTGGACTCCTGAAGGGAGACCATACCTGATGATCTCCTTCAGAATTGGAGGACAGAATGTAATCTTTCTTATCTCGACTCTATAGATTTCCTTGCTCTTCAGAAGCCTTCTTAAGCAGAGAATAAAGGATAGACCTTGTCCGATTGTAGTTGCAGCAGCTGCTCCTCCCACTCCTGTGTGCAATACCTTGATAAAGAAAATATCGAGAATGATATTTGTAATACTTGAGATGATCAGGTACTCGAGAGGGTGGGTGGAGTCACCAGTGGCATTCATAATGCCCATGGTGATGTTATACATAAGGCAGAATAGAATACCCATGGAGAAGATTCTGAAGTATGTGACAGAGCCAGGCATAATATTCTCCGGTGTCTTCATCCATCTGAGAATGGTTGGAGTAAAGGCCACACCAAAGATAGTGAGAAGAATACCTGCAGTGAGGCCGAATGCCAGGTCAGTGTGTATTGCCTTCTCAACCTTCTCCTTATCATTGGCACCTATATATTTCCCGATGACGACCCCGGCTCCTGTGGCCACTCCCTGAAAGAATCCAGTCATCATAAAGATAAGAGAGCCGGAGGAGGCGACAGAAGCAAGAGCTTCTGCTCCTAGAGTATTACCAACGATCAAAGAGTCTGCTGTGTTATATAACTGTTGAAAGAGATTCCCAAGAAAAAGAGGGACGGAAAAAGCAACAATCTCCTTCTTCAGATTCCCTTGGGTAAAGTTTATTATTTTATTTCCCGCCATGGTTGGAATCTTCACACTTGGGAAAGAAAAGTTCAATAGAGTTTCTCTTAAAGAGTGATGAACTAAAGGGGACTTTAGCCCATTAATAGAAGGCAAAATATACACCTTCCTTTTTCTCCCTTTCTCTTTGAGACTTTAGCCATGAACACAACAAATGAATTATTAAGTTTACTCAAAAGAAGTGATGCTCTATGCATCGTAGGAAAGGGTGGAATAGGGAAGACAAGAGTATTGGAATCTCTTTATAGGACAATGGAAGAGAGTTGGAGAGGGAATGTCCTCTTTATCCACGCTCCATCACGAGTCAGGGAAAGCTATCCCTCATTCATCGTCAATGAAAGAAGAGAAATAGATGAAATGAGGGATGAAATTGATGCCTTGGAGAAAGTGGAAGGCATAAGAGAGAAGGTTAACTCCTCAAAGGAGATTCTGGGAATAATAAATACATTTCTCAGAAACGGAGTGATCAATAAAGGCTCAGTTCTCTTCATCGATTCCCTGGATGCCTTGATGGACACTTCTGACATGAGAACGCTCCTGCTACTCCTGGAGGAAATGATTGAGACAAAGGAGATAAAGATCGTCATCAGTGTCTCCACAATACTTGGAGTAAGAGCTGTGGAGACTTACTTAACTAAAGCACGATTTATAGAAGTAAAGAGAGACGATAAAGAGAAAGTCAAAATCGAAGAAAAGGAGAGAAGCGAAGAAGTGTACTCATTCTTTCTCTCAATGATGGAGGACCTATGAAAGAAGAGAAATACTACTCATCATTCCTCTTGACCAGTTACGACAAGGCAAAGGATGAAAGCCTCTTATGGGATGAGAGAAATAGAGTTCTAAACTTCGACGATATCGCTTCAGATATCTACGCACGCTTTCGGGAAGGAGAGAATCTCACATCAGCAGACGCTTACGCTGAAACAAAGGATAGGCGCCTCTTTATTGAGTTCAAGAATCAGAGACTCTCACGAATTGATAACAGGGCCATAAGAAAGAAGGCCTTCGACACTATAGCTCTATACTCACTCATAAAAGAGAAGAGGGAAGTCAAAGAGAAGAAAAATACATATATCGTAGTCTACAGGGAGGATGACATTCCCTCCTGGAGTCGATTTCGCAGTAAGGCCCTTGAGTACTCTGGAGTGATTAAGTCCCATCCAATCCTCTTTGGCCTTGAGAAGTTTCTCTATTTCTATAGTGATATCTGGACAATGGATGTGGATTCCTTCTTCTCTTCCTCACTCTATAAAGCAATTGAAGAATGGAATTGATGTAGACAACTCAAAACTCCTAATTGAAAATAGGAGTATGGATCAAAAAACAATTCGTGACATAACAGAGATACTGAAAGAAGAACTGGTGCCAGCCATGGGCTGCACAGAGCCAATAGCAATAGCTTATGCTTCCGCAATGGCAAAGTCTCTTCTTTCATCCCTTCCAACATCCGTGACAATCTATGCAAGCCCCAACATTATCAAGAATGTAAAAAGCGTTGTTGTTCCCCATACAGGAGGAGAGCGGGGCATAGAGGCTGCAGCCAGCATCGGCATTGTGGGAGGAAGAGAAGAACTGGAACTGGAAGTGCTTTCAAAGGTGACAGAAACAGATATAGAGAAGAGTAAGAAGCTAAGAAAGGAAGCAAAGTTCACTGTGCTTCCCTCCGAGAGCGGCTATATCTTCCATATAAGAGTCGAAGTAGAGAATGGTAAAGAAAGCGCCAGCGTAGAGATAGCCGGTAACCACACCAACGTAATCCTGAAAGAGAGAAACGGAGTAGTTCTCTTTAAGAAAGACTACAAAGAGAACGTTGAGTCAAAGAAGACAGATAGATCCATGCTCTCTATCAAGAATATTGCAGAGTATGCAGACACTGTGGAGATCGATGACATCAAAGATACTCTCGAGCGCCAGATCAACTACAATATGGCAATCGCCAATGAAGGCCTTCATGGCTCATGGGGCGCCAACATCGGCTCCATTCTTCTTAAGAGCTATGGAGAGAGCGTGCAGAACAAGGCCAAGGCTTATGCTGCAGCTGGAAGCGACGCAAGAATGAATGGAAGCGAAAAGCCTGTAGTCATCAATAGCGGCTCAGGTAACCAAGGGCTCACTGCCTCCCTTCCTGTAATTATTTATGCCAAAGACTTGAATGTCTCCCATAACACTCTCCTTAGGGCTCTTGCCGTCTCCAACTTGGTGACCATTCATCTTAAGAGTGGAATAGGAAGCCTATCAGCATACTGCGGGGCAACAAGCGCCGGCGCTGGTGCCGGAGCAGGAGTATGTTATCTCTTTGGGGGAAGAGAGAATGAAATAGCCCATACTGTGGTAAATGCCCTTGCCATAGAGAGCGGTATGATCTGCGATGGCGCAAAGGCAAGCTGCGCTGCCAAGATTGCCTCTGCCGTGGAGGCAGGACTCCTGGGCATGCAGATGCAGAAGTTTGGAAGCGAATTCTATGGAGGAGACGGAATAGTAAAGAAAGGCGTCGAGAACACCATAGACAATGTCTCCAGAATCGCAAGAGTGGGAATGCGTGAGACAGATAAGACTATTATTGAGATTATGACGGAGAAGGGATGCTGATCCCTTTTCCCTCTATTCTTTCTAAAGAAAAAATGGAAATTTCCCTCCATTTATCTTTGAAACGTTGAGTCAACTCTTCTCCTATGATAAATTTAGGGCGAAAAACTAGTACACCGGGGGATTTAATGTACACAACAAAAGATCTATATGAAGAAGGTCACTC
>JALFYG010000107.1 GCA_022784805.1 Spirochaetales bacterium | reverse complement strand
GTTTGTTCCTACGGCTGTAATATCAAGAGAGGGAAATTCACGTTTGACCACAGAAACAATCTGTTTCCCGATTCCACCTCCTTGCGCATCTATAATTAATACCTTCATCTTCTCTCCTTCGTGTTTCGTGCTTATTTTATTAGTAACCACAATATTTTAGCATGTTTCATGGTTTCAATGATATGGGATATGACTTTAGAAGTTTGAAAGGGGAGTGTGTTGGATATTACAAAATGACATGTAACAATTTTTCACTATTGTGATTAGAGAGGTATATCAACGAAAGAATGATGTAACCTTTTGTTGGGTTTTGTGTTTATATTTAAGCAGAGATAATAGATAAGTTGTCTGTTATTTTATGCTAACTGTAATATATTACTTAAATTGGTTGATATACCAGTTTGTTATATTACTATATTTACTATAAGGAAAAGAAATAGATATGGCGCAGTCAACCAAAGAGAGACTATTTCAGTCGTTTAAAAGTCTTGTAGAAGAGAAACCCTTAGGTAAGATTACAATCTCCGATATCACTGAACGCGTCGGAGTCAACCGCCACACATTTTATTATCACTTCAAAGATGAGAGAGACCTTATGTCGTGGGGAATATCACAATGCTTGGAGAGGACTCGGGCAGAAGCTGCCAAAAGCGGTATGTGGATTGACTCTATGGACATGGTCCTGGAGAAGGCAGAAGAAGAGAGAAAGTTTATCCTGACACTTTTTCACTCTCACTTAAAAGATGACTTCTGTAACATAATCTACGGATGGAGTTTCAGCATCTTTGACAGAATAGTCAGGGAAAAGGCCAAAGGTCAGAATATCAAGGAGCAGGATCTACAATTTGTCATCAAGATGCTGACTTATGGACTTACAGGCGTAGTGGTGGATTGGCTTGAAGGTGGAATGATGGAAAGCCACAAGAAGTTATGCGAACAGGTAAAGACCCTCATCGGAGAAAAATTTGAAGGCGCGTTGAGGATGTTTATCAAGTAGTGGCAATGGCCACTATATGGTGGTAGACTTTTGGAATGGAAAAAAGTGTACTTCAAAAATATGCCTCGTTGATCGTAGGCTATGGTTTAAATGTTCAGAAAGATCAGGATGTCTTGATCCAAGCCAATATCGAGAATCATGACTTTGTTCTTCTCTGCGTCGAGGAGTGTTATCGTCTTGGAGCAAGGAAAGTTGTCGTTGATTGGCTCAGCCAGGATTTGGACCGCATCAACTACAATTACAGGTCCCTTGAGACATTAAGTAATTATGAAGAGTATGAGATAGCAAAGCTCCAGTGGAGGGTAGATAAGCTTCCTTGCCTTCTTTGGCTTGATAGTGATGATCCTGATGGCCTCAGTGGCGTGGATATGGAAAAAGTCGGCAATGCCTTGCAGAAGAGGGGTAAGGTGGCCAAGACTTATAGGGACCAGATGGACGGAAAATACCAGTGGTGTATTGCCGCTGTCCCAGGTAAGGCATGGGCAAGAAAGCTTTTCCCTGAGCTCAACGATGAAGATGCCATTGAAAAACTATGGGAAAACATTCTCTCTTGCTCCCGCGTCACAGACGACCCGGTAGCCTCTTGGAGAGAACACGATAGGATTCTCAAAGAGAAGTGTGATTATCTGAATTCACTCGGCATCGACTCCCTTCATTATACTTCAAAGGAAGGAACAGATTTGACTGTGGGATTTATGGATGATTCCATCTTTATGGGTGGAGGAGAGAGTGCCCTTGGTAGTGGCATATACTTCCAGCCAAACATTCCAAGTGAAGAGTGTTTCACTTCTCCAAAGAGCGGAAGAGCCGAGGGAATCGTGTATGCAACAATGCCACTTTCTTATCAGGGAAACCTTATAGAGAACTTCTGGATTCGCTTTGAAAATGGAAAGGCTGTTGACTGCGGTGCAGAGAAGAATAAAGAGATACTCTCAAAGATGCTTGAGATGGATGAAGGTGCATCCAAGCTAGGTGAGTGTGCATTGGTTCCCAATAAATCACCGATCAGACAGTCAGGTATCCTTTTCTTCAATACTCTGTTTGATGAGAACGCAACATGCCACCTTGCTCTCGGCGCCGGCTTCGATAACTGTGTAAGATGTTATGAAGAGAAAGGCAAGGAGAAGTGCAAGGAGGAGGGCGTCAATGAATCCATAATCCATGTTGATTTTATGATTGGCTCCGACACTCTCGATATCGATGCGATAACCAAAGATGGAAGAGTAGTCCCGGTATTCCGTAATGGAGATTGGGCTTTCTGAGATAGCAATCCCCCTCTTCGCGGAGGGGGAAAATGAATCAGAGGATGTGGTCCAAGAAGTCTTTTGTTCTCTGAGTCTTTGGATTTGTGAACATCTCGTCAGGAGTTCCTGTCTCGATTATTTCACCTTCACTCATAAATACAATCTTATTGGCTGCAGCTTTTGCAAATCCCATTTCATGGGTGACAAGGAGCATTGTCATGCCGTCTTTTGCCAGTTCCAGCATAACATCCAATACTTCCTTGATCATTTCTGGGTCAAGGGCTGAAGTAGGCTCATCGAAGAGCATAGCCTTTGGCTGCATTGCCAAAGCTCTTGCGATGGCGACTCTCTGCTGCTGACCGCCGGAAAGCTGACCAGGCTTCTGTTTTGCCTTTTCTTCAAGTCCTACACGCTTGAGAAGTTTCATGCCAAGCTCTTCTGCATCTTTTCTTGACATCTTCTTGACCTTCATAGGAGCAAGAACAATGTTTTCAAGAACCGTAAGGTGAGGGAAGAGATTGAATGACTGGAATACCATTCCAACTTCTTCTCTTATCTTTCTGATATCGGTCTTAGGATCCATGATATCCACACCATCAATCAGAATAGATCCGCTCTGAGCCTTTTCCAATGCATTGACGGTCCTTAACAGTGTTGACTTTCCACTTCCTGAAGGCCCGATGATGACTACTACCTCTCCATCGTTGACGGTAAGGGTAGCGTTCTTGACAGCATGAAGAATTGTGCCATCATTGTTCTCATAATCTTTTGATACGTTTTTAATTTCAATCTTAGCCATTTTTGTGGAGCCTCTCCTCCATGAGACCAACAAGTCTCGAGAGAACAAGAGTTAGGATGAGGTAGATCAGTGCTACCACAAGCATTGTCTGCAGAGAAAGGAAGGTTCTGGAAATATACTCTCTTCCTCTCTTGAGAATATCTGAAAGAGCAAGAATGGAGACCAAGGATGAGTCCTTGAGCATGGAGATGAACTCATTTCCAATTGCAGGAAGAACAACCTTTATGGTTTGTGGAAGGATGACAGAGAAGAAGGTCTGGCTCTTGGAAAGGCCCAAAGCTCTTGCTGCTTCTGTCTGTCCCTTAGGGATGGACTGGATACCAGCTCTGATAATCTCTCCCATATATGCACCGAAACAAATTGAGAGGGCTACAATGGCTGCAACGATACCGTCGATATGGATCAAGGAACCAAGAGCGTAGTAGAGGAACATCAACTGTACAAGTAATGGGATTCCTCTGATAAGCTCCACATATACTCCGCAGATCTGGTTGATGACTCTGTTTTTAGATGATGAGCCCAACCCTGTGGCGATACCGATAAGTATTGCTCCGAAGATAGCGAAGATCGTGCATTCGAAGGTTGTTGGAAGACCTGTGATTACATATACAAAGATGTTCCAATAAGTATCTTTTTTGAAGATACAGAGAGCAACCAAAAGGATTATTGCGCCGAAGAATGTAAGTCTCCAAGAGGTAACCAGATGTTTGTTTCCTTTCTTTGGAATCAAAACACCATCTGTCATGGTGATGACAGTAGGTTCCTTCTTTGATTCTGTGTTGTCTACAGAAACAACCTTCTTCTTGATTTCTGAAACGCTTTTATAGTTATCCTGTTCCATATTATCCACCTAAAAATCAGGTCAGAGGGGAGAGAACATCCCTCTGGCCTGCAATATTACTTAATTATCTCTTAGAAGTAGAAGTTGTACTTAGCCTTGAGTTCTTCAAGCTTTCCACTTTCCTTGACAGCATTCAAACCTTCGTTGAGGACTTTGAGTGCTTCTGGCTTGTTCTTTGATACTGCGATAGCCATTGTATCCTGGTTGGAGAATGAACCGGAGATCTTGAGAACCTTTGCATAGCTTTCGTTGTTGAATACGAAGTCGTTTGCAACAACGTTGTCGATGACAACTGCATCAAGGTTACCGTTTGCCAAGTCAAGGATTGCAGAAGGAGCTTCGTCGTAAACAGATACTGTGAGTCCAGCTTCTTCACAAGCGAACTGACATGTTGTTCCAATCTGGACACCGACCTTCTTTCCGATGAGGCTCTTCTCATCTACAAGACCTTCTGTTCCAATCTGTGTGACGATTGAAAGTGTGAAAGCGCCATCTGGATCTGTGAAGTTTACGACCTTTGCTCTGTCTTCTGTTACTGTGAAGCCGCTGGCTCCGATATCATACTGTCCCCCCTGGATACCTGCGATGATACCGTCGAATGCGACGTTGTAAATATTGAACTTAACTCCTGTGGCCTTTGAAATCTCCTCTAAGAGTTCGATTTCATAACCTACCATGTTTCCATTGTCATCAATGTACTCAAGAGGTGGGTAGTCGCAAGAGGAAGCGACTGTATATACTGTCTCTCCGCTGCTTTCTTCTTTTGCACCGTTTGCAAAAATAGGAGCGAGAACTGCGATTGTTATAAGAGCGATTGCAATAAGCTTTTTCATTTTCTATTCTTCCTTTATCTTTATTCTTTTTGTTTTGATGGGCATACAATAGTATTTTTGCATGAATGGGTCAATAACTTTATGAATAAAAATACAAAAAATTTGTATATTAAATTTGATGCTTCTAAGCATAAATCTCTGTTTTAATAACTTATCTGTTTATTACAAAAAGAGTTGAATTATATTTTCTTAGAAAAAGCGTTATAATAGTAACAAATGAAAAAATAGTCATTTATTCATTATTTTAATGAATTTTTATGCAACTTGGAGGATTTGAAGAATTATTAGTGAAAAATTAAGTCTTAACTGTCTTTAAGAGTCACTTTTTCTTCAATCTCCTTGATTCTTGTTCTGTATACCTTGATAAAGAGAAGTATGGAAACTGTAAGTCCTACACCTTCTGCAATGATAAATGAAAGCCACACGCCATTTATTCCAATAAGCTTTGAAAGTATGAAGGCTACAGGTACAAGGACAAGAAGCTGTCTTGAGATAGATACGATCATTGTCCCGATGCCATATCCTGTTGCCTGGAATGAGGATCCCAGTCCTATGGAGATGGCTGCAGAGACAAAGCAGAGGGAGATAATCTTCAGAGCAGGTACCCCTAATCTATACATCTCTTCTGTAGCAGAGAAAAGAGAGAGTAGGGCTTCAGGAAATAGATTGAAGACAAGGGTTCCGAAAGCCATTATTACAATGGCGATAAATGTACCGATCCAAATGGTGGACATGACTCTCTTCTTTTTTCTTGCTCCATAGTTGTAAGCGATGATAGGAACCATACCAGAAGAAAGACCGAAGATAGGCATGAATACAAAAGACTGAAGCTTGAAGTAGACACTGAAGACTGAGACGGCAGTTGTGCTGAAGGCAATGAGAATTGCATTCATGGCCCCTGTCATGACCGTACCGATGCTGTTTGTTATGATAGTAGGGGCGCCGACAGCATATATAGATGCCACCATTCTCTTTTCAAGTTTTAAATGGTTAGGTTTGATGTTTATGTATTTATTTCTGATTACGAAATATAGGGATACAAAACAGCCTGCAGCCTGTCCGATGACTGTGGCGATTGCTGCTCCATTTACCCCCATTTTGAAAGTAAAGATGAATATAGGATCAAGAATAATGTTGGTGATTGCTCCTGTCATCTGACTGATCATGCTGGAGAAGCTGTCTCCAGTTCCCTGGAGGATTCTTTCATTCATCATTGATATGAGCATAAAAAGGGAAAGCACCATGACAATTTCAGAGTAGCTCTTTGATAATCCCAAAAGCTCTGGATCCTCTGTGAAAAAGGACATAAATGGTTTGACGATAGTGAGGCCTAATAGAGCAAATAAAACCCAAGTGATAATGGCAAGGGTGATGCCGTTGCCAGCAGCTTTTGTTGCTGTTTCGGTGTCTTTCTCTCCCAGCTTTCTTGAAAGATAGGAAGCCATTCCCACACCTGTTCCGACACCGAAGGCTATCAAGAGATTCTGAAGAGGGAAGGCGAGAGAGACAGCTGTAAGTGCTGTTTCAGAGACTCTGGCTACAAACATTGAGTCAACAATGTTATATAAAGCTTGGATAAGCATACTGATCATCAAAGGGAGTGACATCTTCATGATCAGACGTGTGATACCAAGAGTGCCCATTACATTTTCTTTCTTGTCTTCCATATTGCTCATAGAGAACAACAATAGAGATTAATGCATATTAGTGCAATTGGTTGGGGGAAAATGTTCCCTATATAACGAAACTATTAAGCTTAATGGATAATCTAGTTTTTTATTGGAAGAGATTTTTGAGTACTAAAGGGGGAAAATCAAGTTCCTTCTTCTGACAGCATTACAGATGCAGTCTTGAAGATGAGCTTTAAGTCCATAAAGACAGATCTTTTCTGGATATATTCGACGTCCATTGCAACCCAATCCCTGAAAGGGACGTCATCTCTTTTCTTTCTTGTCTGCCAGATGCAGGTGAGTCCAGGTTTGACCAAGAGTCTTTTTAAATCTTCTCTTGAATATTGGACCACCTCTTTCATGATAGGGGGTCTTGGTCCCACGAATGACATATCGCCCATAAGGACATTAAGAAGCTGTGGTAGTTCGTCGATGCTTGTCTTTCTGATAAAATGTCCTATTTTTGTGACTCTTGGGTCATCGTGCATCTTAAAGGCAGGACCATCTTTTTCATTGTCTTTCATCATGGAATCAAGTAAATCTTCAGCTCCGATAACCATTGACCTGAACTTGAACATCTTGAAAGGCTTTCCCCTTTTGCCTATACGCTCTGAAACATATATAGGAGAACCCTTGGGATCATCAATAAAGATAATTAGAGCGATAATTAGAAAAGGAATAAATAAGATAATTAAGAAAACCAAAGAGGCTACAATATCAAAGGCTCTTTTAATGAAAGAATAAAAATACTTTTCCTTACTTCCGACTGATTCTAACGTCAAGTCAGACGGAAAGTGAAAAACAGAATCCAATTAATAGCCTCCCCACAGACTAAAACCCCAACGAATTGTTTTTTGTGATACCATTCCTTTATACAGTTAAAAAGGAAAGAATGCAACAAATTCGTGTAGATGAAAGATGTTGCTGGTATATGAATGAATGGTATTTATTTGTTTTGGAGCCTTTCTTTACCTATAAGGTTGTGATAAATCGTGTTATGATTAAGGAACAACTCATATAGCGATATGGAAATTGGATTATGTACGATTATTTAATAGTAGGTACAGGGCTATTTGGCGCTGTCTTTGCAAGAGAAGCCACAGACAAAGGCTACAAGTGCCTGGTAATCGATAGAAGAAAGAATGTCGGGGGCAATGTCTATACTGAAAGAGTCGAAGGAATTAATGTCCATAAATTTGGGGCTCACATATTCCATACCAATGACTCAAAGGTATGGGAATACGTCAATAGATTCGCCACATTCAATAGATTCACAAATTCTCCGGTTGCAAGATATAAAGATGAGATGTATTCCCTTCCGTTCAATATGTATACATTCAACAAAATGTGGGGAGTAAAAACACCTGATGAGGCAAAAGAAATAATTGAAGCTCAAAAAAATGCGATCAAGGGTGAGCCGAGTAATCTGGAAGAACAGGCCATTTCCCTCGTGGGCTGGGATATATACGGGAAACTAATCAAAGAATATACAGAGAAGCAATGGGGTAGGGACTGCAAAGATCTTCCTCCATTTATCATCAAAAGGCTTCCTGTCAGATTCACCTTTGACAACAACTATTTCGATGCCTTATACCAAGGAATCCCAATGGGTGGATACACAAAAATGGTAGAGAGAATGCTTGAAGGTATAGATGTTATTCTCGGTGAAGACTATCTGGAAAACAGAGAAAAGTGGGAAGGTAAAGCCAAGAAAACGGTGTATACAGGCCCAATTGATGCTTTCTTTGATTATAGGCTGGGCAATCTTGAATATCGCTCTCTTAAGTTTGAGACTGAAGTTTTGGATAAACCCAATTATCAAGGAAATGCTGTCGTGAACTACACAGATAAAAGCGTACCTTGGACAAGAATCATTGAGCATAAATGGTTTGAATTTGGAAAGGATGAGAATGGAAGAGAGCTTCCAAAAACTGTAATCAGTAGAGAATTCCCATCTGAATGGAAAGTTGGTGACGAGCCATATTATCCAGTGAATGATGAGAAAAACAACAATCTGTATCAAGAATATAAAACATTGGCTGACAATGAAACCAATGTCATATTCGGGGGCAGGCTTGGAGAGTATAAGTATTACGATATGGATAAAGTAATAGCTTCTGCCTTAGAGAAAAGTAGTGCAGTCCGATAGTGTCACTACAGAAAAAATGAAGCCTCCTTTTGATGAAATACATCTCGAGGAGGCTTTATTCTCAATCAGTTAAGATCAACCAAGGTACTTCTTGTAGTGTTCCCTGTATGTTCTGAACTTGAAAATATTGAAGTGAATATATCTGGAGTCACTTTCAAACTTTGTAACCATCGGATCTGAAACATTGAGGCCGTTGATTATAAAGAAGTAATTATCCCTACCGATCAAAGAGCAGTCCCTGGCGAAGTTCTTTGCTTCGTCTACAGTGTTCTCTCCTGCTTTGAGGATGATGATGGCCGCATCAGTGGATTCAATGGATGAGAGTATGTTTGGATCTTTTCCAAGAGAAGGCAAAGAAGAGGCATCCAATTCGATTCCATTTCGCTTTGCAGCCTTTTCAATGCTTTCAGCAAAAGAAGAGTTGTCTTCAGATGATATGGATGATACCAAGATATGGTTCTTTCCTTTCAGCTTGCTAAGGATATAATCAAACTCCTTTTCAGAGACCTGATTATTCTTGTAAAGAGGAATACAAGAGAGCAGGTGATTATCCAGATAAGGTACATCTTTGATATCTGTAGAGAAATAGATATGGTTGTCGAAGAAGCTTACGAAGAAGTCGATGGCAGCACCGATGATGATGCCGACGAGGACGATGATGATCATCGGCTTTCCTCTGGAGCTGACTTTTGTCTGCATGTATTCAGAAGATAGCTTGATGGCATCACTATTAAGCTGTTCCAGCTGTATATCTATTGCCTTGATGTATTCCTTAAGGGAGATCATCTTCTGGTAGTTTGTGTTGCTGGTTTCTTCAGTGTTGAAAGAGAGACTGCTGAGCTCTTTGATGTCGCCTTCAATGACAGACTCTGCATTTTTTAACAGAGGAAGAGTCTCACTTCTCAAGTCATTGTTCAGAAGATTGATGGCATAATCGAAATAAGCTTTATAGATATCGACGTTTTCCTGAGATTGTTTGGAAATGTAGACGTTTATGGTAGTTCCATTTGCGCTGATACTTACGTTCTCGAGGAATTTATCGGATCTATATTTATCTGGATCTAATCCTTGTGTCTCAATAAAACCATCGATTGTGTCATAGTGCTTCATTTTCTGGACAAGCTGGCTGATTGTTTTATATTTGACACCATATAGATTTGAAAAAGTAGAGTTCTCTTTCAATTCATATATATAGGAAGCTGAAACGTCATATGCAGGCTCATATAAGACAAATGCATACACGAAACTGATGATTACAAATAAAGCTACTACACCTACCATGAGTTTTGTGTGTGAAATCATCTTTTTGATAAGAGAGCTAAGTCTTATTTCTTCATCTTCTTCTGAATATGCAAAGCTATTGTTTTCAATATTATTCATGAATATCTCCATGTAAAAATTATCATTGATGTTACAAATATACAAGAGAGATATATGCTGAGACGATGTGTAAGCGACTTAAGGTTTAAGTTTTTGTGGTATCGCATGTATTTGGATAGAACAATGAAAGAGGACTTAGTGACCAAGTAATATATTCTGTAGTAAAATAAAAATCATTGGTATTAATAAGGTTTTGCCTTCCAAATACGGAAGACGGAATAAATGTGAGAAAAGGGGATGTATATTCATTATAAATCATACAGAATTAAGGTTTTTGTTAATAGGAGTTAAAGACAAAGGATACTTATTATGCAAGAACCTAGTGTAAAGAAAAACTTCATATACAGTACTTCATATCAAATACTTAACGTATTAACTCCGTTTATAACTGCACCCTATATTTCTCGAGTTCTTGGTGCAGAAGGAATTGGAATACAAAGTTATACACAATCTATTCAGCAATACTTTTTAATGTTTGCTGCTCTTGGAACATTATCATATGGTGCAAGAGAGATCTCCATGAATAGAAATGATGTATATAAACGGAGTAAATTGTTTTGGGAAATTGAATTGATGACAGTCAACACTTCCCTGTTAGCAGTAGTTGGTTGGGTAATCCTTATTTTATTCAGTTCAAAATACAAAGTTTATTATACTGTTTTGACAATAGGTATATTCGCATCGATGTTTGATATTTCCTGGTTTTTTGAAGGGATAGAACAATTCAAACTCGAGGTGATTAGAAACTCTTTTTTTAAAATACTTGGTATCATTTGTCTTTTTATTTTTATAAAAAGCCCAAATGATCTTTTGCTATATATATTCATCACTACAGTTAGTACTCTTTTATCAAGTTTATCACTTTGGCCGTATATGAAACGATATTTGGTTAAAGTAAATCCAAGAGAATTTGTGTTTAAAAGACATTTTCGTGAGACACTCATCTATTTTATTCCAACGATTGCAACATCCATTTATACAGTTTTAGATAAAACCCTTATAGGGTTAATAACTAATAGTGCTGCTCAAAATGGATACTATCAGCAGGCAGAAAAAGTAATTAATTTGGCCAAAAGCGTCGTTTTTACAGCTATTAATTCTGTAATTGGTGTTCGTAATTCTTTTCTATTTGCTGAGAAGAAATATGATGAGATTCATGAGAAGATAAAACAATCATTTAATTTTATTTTCTTTGCTGGCTTTGCTTGTTGTTTTGGAATTATGGGAGTGGCTAAAACATTTGTACCTTTGTTCTTTGGTCCTGGTTATGATGCTGTAGTCGAACTATTATATATTTTTAGTCCAATTATCATTATTATTGGAATAAGCAATTGCCTTGGTTCTCAATACTATACTCCGTGTGGCAAGAGAAAACAAAGTGCAAATTATCTTATTGTTGGATCCGTAGTGAACTTAAGCCTAAACCTTTTATTAATTCCGAAATTTGGAGCATATGGTGCTGCGGTTGCGTCTGTGGCTGCTGAAACAGCAATAACAATTCTGTACGTGAAATATAGTGAAGGTTACGGTGATGTTAGATTATTAATTAATACCGGATTAAAGAAGCTTGTCGCAGGAATTGGAATGTTTGCTGTGGTATATCCAATGAATAAAATACTTATAAATCCTTTAATTCTTATAGTATTTGAGATTGTAACAGGTGCATTATTGTATGGATTATTGCTTCTCGTACTTAGAGATGAATGGATGTGCCAGATAGTAAAAACTGTAATTTTTAAGGTGAGAGAAAAATGGTAAATTTAAATATAAAGCTTCCTGATGGTTTCTTAGATGAAGAAGTAAGATGTGGATATACTGTATCTAAGGAAATGAAACAACTTTGGGCTGTGGAATTAGATTTAGCTGTAGAGCTGCAGAGAGTATGTAATAAGTATGGTATTAAATATTTTGCAGACAGCGGTACTGTCTTAGGTGCTGTAAGGCATAAGGGGTTTATTCCTTGGGATGATGACATGGATTTTGCAATGGATAGGGAAAACTATGTAAAGCTATGTGAACATGCATCAGAGTTCAAATATCCATATTTTTTCCAAACAGAAGAAACGGATCATGGAAGTTATCGTGGTCATGCTCAGCTTAGAAGGTCTGATACAACGGGAATTTTAGTAAATGAAAATAAGCGTAAGTCACGCTTTAATCAAGGTATTTTTATTGATATTTTCCCTTTTGATAAGATTCCGGAAGATGAAAGTGAACAAAAGGAATACATATTAGAATTAGATAAACTGAAGGCCCGATATAGAAATAGACTGGGTTTTTTGATGGGACAACCATCAATTAATCCAATAAAGAATATTGTCAAGAAAATATTGAGGCCCGTTGCTTGTTTAATAGATAGTTCTTTAAATATCACATACAAATATTTCGAAGAATATGATGATTATAAGTCCATTTATAACAAAACAGACTCGCATTTTGCTGCAAATCTACAATTATCAAGCATTGACGATTATATTGTGGTCAACGGGGATTATTTTGGCGAGGCCCCGATAATTATGGACTTTGAGTTTATAAAAGTACCAATTCCTTCAAGTTATGATGAATATTTGGTAACTAGTTATGGGAACTATAAGGAGTATGTAATAGGGACAAATTTTCACGGTGGATTAATAGTTGATACAGATAAATCATATATAGAATATTTAGGTAAAAAGGTATCAAAAAACAATGATATGGTTCTGTAGAAGATTTCAATTCGAAGCTTTCTGTTGGTTCTAAAGCTGGTTATTGTTTTCAATTATGTGAACTTAGGATATGTAGAGGACCTTGCTACCTTTTTCGTTACAATCATTCTTTTTGCTGAATCATTCGTTTTAGCGGTTATTGAAAAGCAATAAAAGAAAGAATAACTTCAGATATTATCTTAAATATCCTCTAAAACGTCTTTGAGGTATTGTATTTCTTTTATCATATCAACATTGTGTCTACTTGCTCGTGTAGAAGCTGTTGAACCATCAGGATCAAGGTGATGTTCAATACCACTTCGTGGAAATGACATGTAGTTTGCTCCGTAGTATTCTTCTAAATAGGCAGGAGTGTTGTTTGGAACGGGAAAAAAGAATCCTTCATACTCCATCTCTTTTAGTGGGAAAATGTCGCTTTGCATCACACAATATGTTTTTTCATTGAATTCCGGATATAAAAGCATCAATGAATAATCACCATTGTTCAGTTCGTTATATTTGGAGAATAATTCCTCTTTTTTCTTGTTAATGTGTTCTATGGTGAGCTTTTTTTCATTTTTCTTATAGAATGAAACATATTCAGAAACAGCTTTGTCTAGACTACCTTTGACTTGAAATAGTTCCTTTTTACTTTTAATTGTGTCTATAGGGAATACATCCATCCAAATACCTGTCTCTGCGGTTTTGTAGTTGATGCCTATTCTTTGATGTATTCCCATATCATCAAATATTCCACCTGCTCCGATAATGATTCCATGTTTATCCAACTCGTCTTTGAATAGGGGGATAATTTTGTCATAGTCCTCTCTTGGCATGGCTACATCCATGTCATCATCCCATGGAATAAAGCCTTTATGGCGATATGCCCCAAGAAGGTTGCCGCTGTCTAGCCAATATTGAAGATTATGTTTTCTGCATAGTTTATCGAAGATTTTTAAGAGCTCAAGGATTCCCAACTGAAGCATTCTTAAGTCGTTATTCTTTGTTGGAGGGAGGGTAGTGATGTCACAATATGAATTGAGATAATAGTAAAGAGAATCAATCTCTTCTTTTTGCTGTGATAGCCCAAGAGCTTTTAATGCCCCGTGCCTGAGTTTTTCTTTAAATCCTTTGTTCCTAAGGCTGTTGATAACTCCCATTTTATATCTCCCTAACTACAAATTAAGAAAATTATACTTGGGGTAATTGTATATTTTCAATATGATGAAAAATAAGTTTCAAATCATGTAATATGTTGATAGACATGAGCTAGGTAAATAGAGTGGGGGAGCCAACATGCTTTATGACATTATTATTGCTCCAATAGAAGCTATTGTTGATTGGATGTTTTCTTTTATTCTCAATAAAGTTCCCCGATTAGGTGTCATGGGAGCAATTATTGGTGTCAGTATAGCAATAAATATCCTTGCTCTTCCTCTGTACAATATTGCTGATGCCATACAGGATAGAGAGAGAAAGATAAAAGGACGATTAGAGCCAAGAGTAAAAAGAATCAAAAAAGCCTTTAAGGGTGATGAACAGTTTATGATTCTCAATGAGTATTATAAGCAGAATAACTATCATCCTTTATATGTCATGAGGTCTGCCACATCTCTTTTGATTCAGATTCCTTTCTTTATGGCTGCTTACAATTATCTTTCTGACTCGGAGGTGTTAAAGCAATCATCATTTTGGATTTTTTCAAATTTAGGTGCTCCTGATAATCTATTGACCATAAAGATTTTTGGAGTCCTCTTAACGATAAATATCCTTCCTATTGTCATGACTCTGATTAACTTTGTCTCAGGATATATTTATACAAAAGAAGCATCATTATCAGACAAAGTACAATTATATGGATTGGGAATATTCTTTCTGATTCTTCTATATTCATCGCCTTCGGGACTTGTCATCTACTGGATAATGAATAATGTCTTCTCGCTGGTTAAGAATATTGTGATGAAGACCAAGAGGCCTGGATTGATTCTGCATGGTTTTTGTAGTGCCGCTATTCTTTCTTTCGGCATCTATCTAATCGCCAGTGTGGATCTATGGAAAGCAATGATCATTATAGTATTGGGTGTATTGTTTGCTCTGTTTCCATATGCCCATATGCTTTTGAAAAAGACTTTAAAACAGAAAGGAAAAAAGATCGTTTGTCTTAGAGGAAATCATTCTTTTTCTGTAGTTTTCATTTCTGGTCTAGGACTGGCTCTCCTTTGTGGATTTTATCTTCCAGCAAATACGATTGCATCAAGTCCGATAGAATTCTCATATTTAGGTAACACTGATTCTCCTGTGGCATTTGTGTGGAGTAATCTTTGGTTTTTCTTAGGTTTCTTTGTATTTTGGCCGGTGGTCATATACAAAATGTTTGGAGAGCAAGTAAAGAAGTGGGAATCATTGGTGATGAGCACCCTGTTTATAACTGCTCTTTGTGATGCTTTTATTTTCCCAGGGAACTTTGGAATCATCGATACATGCTTCTTTCCTATGAATCCATCTCTTCTTTTGTATATTTCAAAATTTGAAATGCTGGTTCCTTTTGCTGTAATTGCCTTGATATTTATTCTTCTGCTGTTTGTTAATTTCTTTGATAAATCTCAATATATGGTCATTGTTTTTATTTCAATTGCTATTGCCGAGACGGTGCTGGGGACAATCAAATATAAGAGTATCAAAGATGAATTCACTGCATATTCCATTGATATTTCAGAGGAGAAAAAGAGCGTTTCTGTAGATGAGGCGGACCTTGATCCTGTTTTCCATCTTTCAAAAGATAATCCAAACGTAATAGTCCTTTTCTTGGATAGGGCCGTCAGTTCATTCTTTTTGCCATCAATGGAATTGATGGATGATGTAAAAGACCAGTTTGATGGGTTTGTTTATTACCCTAATACTTTGAGTTTTGGTTCTTTTACTAAGGAAGGTAGTCCTGCAATGATGGGTGGGTACGATTATACTCCAGAGAAATTGTATTCTTCCAATGACAGCGTTTCTTTCCATAACGAGTCACAGCTTGTTGCTCCGTTTTTATTCATGGATGCTGGTTTTGAAGTGACCATGACGGATCCTCCTTTGCCCAATTATTCTTACAGGGGAGATTTAAGTGCTTTTGATGATTATCCTGGAATCGACGTATCTGAATTAAATGGAACATATAAACAGCGCTTCTTCAAAGATGTAGGGTACTCAGATAAAGACGATGCAGATCAAGAAACCAAGAAAGAAGCAAGGAATTTTGCATTTATGCAGATACTTCCTCCTTTATTCAGGAATATCTTCAATAAGTTCTGCAGAACATCCGGTGATGTAAAATACCAGACATTTGCATCTGCTTATTCATCCTTGTTCTATTTGGATGAACTTACAGCTTTCGATGGAGAAAAAGGACAGTACGTGTTTATAGGAAATGACTCAACCCATGAGCCAGCTCTTTTGAAAGATGATTTACTTCTTCCAGCTATGAAGGAAGAAGATGAAATTGAGTTGAATATTCTCGATGAAGATGAGAGGGTAAGAACCCATTACATGTCTTTCCTTTCAACAATGAAGGCTATTGGTACCTTCTTCGACTATCTAAGAGAAAATGAAGTCTGGGACAATACAAGGATAATTGTGGTATCAGATCAAGGATTTGACTTTGAAATATTTGACGGCCCTGATTTGAAGACGACGATGGTAAACCCTCTTCTTCTCTTCAAGGATTTTAATTCTAACGAACCATTGTCCATTGATTATTCTTTTATGACCAATGCAGATACCCTTGAGTTATCAAAGATGGGACTTGATATATCCAATGTAAATCCTTTTACAGGGGAAGAAATGAAGACCGAAAAAGAAGAAGTAAAAATCTATTCCGATTCCGTATATCTTGTAAAAGACGATATCTTTATAGATTCAAATTGGAAGAAACAATAGAAGGAGATGAAAGAATGTTTTCCCTTTATATAGATCCAGGAACAGGCAGCATGCTTTTTTCTCTTGTCATCGGACTTGTGGCAACTCTCACTTTTGGTCTTAGGACTTTATTTATAAAACTTAAATTCGGTTTCAATAAAAAGGAAATCAGTGAAAGCGAAGAAATAATTCCATACGTCATTTTTTCTGACCATAAAAGATACTGGAATGTATTCCGCCCAATCTGTCAGGAATTTGAGAATAGAAGCATTGATATTGTTTATTACACTTTAAGCGAAGATGATCCTGCTTTGACATGTGGTATGAAGCATGTTAAGGCTGAGTATCTGGGTGAAGGGAACAAGCCTTTTGCCAAACTTAATTTTCTTAAGGCAGATTTTGTTATTTCGACTACTCCTGGGCTTGATGTTTATCAATGGAAAAGAAGCAAAGATGTAAAGTGTTATGTCCATGTGCCCCATACTGTAGATGACTTGTCAGGATATAGAATGTTTGGGCTTGATCATTATGATGTACTTTTGACATCAGGCAGCAATCAAGTGAATACTGTAGAGAAATTAGAAGCCTTGAGGCCTACTATTACCAAAAAAGAAAAGGTAATCGTAGGATCCACTCCTCTTGATGAACTAAAGGACAAGTTTGATAAAGGACATAAAGAGAAAGAAAATGGGAAGAAGGTGGTTCTTGTTGCTCCAAGCTGGGGAAAGAGCGGAATACTCTCAAAATATGGAGATAAATTCCTTTCCGCCCTTGAAAAGACACCATTTGAAGTGATTGTAAGACCTCATCCCCAGTCTTTCTCTTCAGAGAAAGATCTCTTGGACAGCTTGATTAAAAATCATCCAAAAATCGAATGGAACAGAGACAATGACAATTTCTCTGTTTTGGACAAGAGCGACATACTGATTACAGACTTTTCAGGAATAATATTTGAATATGCTTTGGTGTTTAAAAAGCCTATCATCTATGCTGATACAGAGTTTGACACCTTGCCTTATGATACAGATTGGCTAGATGAAGAGTATTGGTCTTTGAGAAAACTTCCTCAAATCGGTATTAAACTTGAAGAGAAAGATTTTGATGGTATGGAAAACATCATCAATAAAGCTTTGGAAAGTGAGGAACTATCCAAAGGACGAAAAGAATTGGAAGATGAATGTTGGGACTATGTTGGAGAATCAGGCAAAAGAATTGTTGATTACCTCATTGAAAAGCGTAGTGCTATTCTTGGTATGAAGGAGAAAGAGTTATGCAAGCAATAATTCTAGCGGCAGGAATGGGGAAGAGGTTAAAAGAACTGACCCATGACAATACAAAATGCATGGTTAGTGTCTGTGGTGAGACACTTATTGAGAGAATGCTCAGACAACAGGACAAATTGGGTCTCAATAGAATCGTCATTGTCGTAGGATACCAAGGTCAGAAGCTCATCGACTTTGTGTCCGCTTTGGATATCAAGACTCCTATAGAATTCATTGAGAATCCAATCTATGACAAAACAAACAACATCTATTCTCTTTCTCTTGCCAAAGACAAGCTTCTTGATGATGATACTCTTCTCTTTGAATCCGATATTATCTTTGAGGATTCCGTGCTGGATGCCCTAGTGGAGGATCCTCGTCCCACATTGGCCCTTGTTGATAAGTACGAGGGGTGGATGGATGGAACCTGTGTGCGTCTCAATACGGAAGATGAGATCGTGGAGTTCATACCAGGAAAGAAGTTTGATTATCTTGATACAAAAGATTGTTACAAGACAGTCAATATCTATAAATTCAGT
>JALFYG010000103.1 GCA_022784805.1 Spirochaetales bacterium | reverse complement strand
GGTCCCTGGTGGCTCTCACTAGGTTCAAGATATCCCACCGGGAGCAGCCATTGGAGTATTCCCTTTCATAGGGGTCATATAAGTTTCTATAGAGTGTGGATCTGATGCACTCGTCGTCAAAGCCTATGGAGTTGAAACCTGTGGTTATGGTTCCTGGTTTCATCATCTCAGACAAAAGCTTATCGATCATCTCCGACTCTCTTATTCCCACTTCGTTTACTATCTGAGGTGTAATTCCTGTGACCATGCAGCTTTCAGGGACAGGAAGATAATCGGGAGAAAGCTTTGAGTATAGAAGTATTGGCTGATCTATGACATTTAGCTCCATATCTGTGCGGATTGCCGCAGCTTGGGCAATCCTATCATAACGAGGATTGAGGCCAAAGGTTTCCAAGTCATACCAAAGGATAGTGTTCTTCATATTCCAATATTCTAGCAGAGAATCTATCTCTTTGATATTGCTCAAAGCTCAAAAAAATGTAGACTGAAACAGTGAAGAAAACACTAGCTTTCGCTTTGATGCTTATATGCCTATACCCTCTCTTCTCTTCCCCATGCTTCGAAGAGATGGAGACAGTGACACTGAGTGTGATGGCTTCTTCTGCATCAAAGCCAAGGATAATCCTCCCGGGAGTAACCCTGGAGGGGGACGGGCTCTTTCCCGATAGAGTGATATTTTCTTCCTCCGATGTCTCTTTATATTATGATGCCCTGACAACTAAGCCACAGAACATAAGTATGTTCGATAGCGCCCTCTTCACCGCCACCCAGCGCTCATCATTGATGCAGCAGATACAGAGCATCCTGCTTGACGCCGGGTATGAGAAGGATGACCTTTTGGTGGATGGCAAGATAGCGATCGACAGTAAGAAAGACCCCAATGAACTGGAACTATTTATGGGAAGGGACCTTTCCTCCATATCCCTCTCCGTAAAGGCGGACGTGGTCCTGAAAGAGAGAGGAAAAGAGTGGAATGTAAAGGGTGTTTTGGAAGTCTCGGGTGACAGCAAAGGAAATCTTGTAGTACAATCTAAAGAGTTCATAGTCAACTCATCAAAATATAAAGTTGATTTGAAATATCGATTGAAATCCGGCGGATAAAAAAAGGGGTATCTATGAAAGCATATGAATTTCTCAAAAGGCATGGTTTAAGAGCTGAAGATGTAAGCTCAGACAAGGTTCTTGATTTCTTTTCTTCTGAAATGAAGGACGGTTTGGAAGGGAAAGAAAGCTCCCTGGCAATGATTGCTACATATACAGAAGCAGGAAATGATATTCCTGACGGGGAAAGCGTTATTGTTATGGATGCCGGTGGCACCAATTTCCGCACCTGCCTCGTTACATTCAATAATGGTGTTGCAGAGATCTCTGACTTTGTTAAGGTAGGAATGCCAGGTGCAAAGAAAGAAGTAAGCTCAAAGGAGTTCTTCTCTATCCTTGCTGACAATATCGAACGCTTTATGGGAAAGAGCAAGAAGATCGGCTTCTGTTTCTCATATGCCGCCGAGATTACTCCAGACCACGACGGTATCCCACTAATGTTCAGTAAGGAGATCAAGGCTCCTGAAGTCATCGGAAAGAGACTTGGAAAGGAACTTTTGAAGGAGCTTTCATCCCGTGGATATGACACAGAGGGTATGACAGTAAGCGTAGTCAACGACACCGTTGCAACACTTCTTGCTGCAAAGGCTGCATATAAGGGAGACGCTTCCACATATATCGGCTTTATTCTCGGTACAGGAACCAACACAGCATATGTTGAGAGAAACTCAAACATCAAGAAGATAGACCTTGCTGAAGGCAGCCAGATCATCAACGTTGAGTCTGGATGCTTGAAGCTGGAACTCTCTGAAATCGACGAAGAGTTTATGAAGACCACCAAGGACAGCACTTCCTATCACTTGGAAAAGAAAATCAGCGGAGCATACCTTGGTCCATTCGCTCTCTTTGTTTTGAAGAAGGCCGCTGAAGAAGGAGTATTCTCCACAGCAGCCAAAGAAAAGCTCTCTGAGATGACAGATCTTGAAACTAAGGATGTTGGCGGCTACTTGAGAGAAGCTGGAGACTTCTCCAATCCACTCTCTTTCTTCGCCCTTGATAAAGAAGACGCAAAGAATGCTTACATCATCATGCGCTCCATCGTTGAGAGATCCGGTAAGCTTACAGCCATCAACCTCACTGCAGCAGTTCTTGCTTCAGGAGAGGGTGACGACCCAAGACGCCCTGTCGTCATCAATGCTGACGGCACAACCTTCTACAAGACTTGTTTCCTTGAAGACTATGTAAAACAGTACTTGGATGAGATTCTCTGGAAAAAGGAAGGAAAAGTCTGCCAGATTGTCTCCATCGATAACTCACCAACAATCGGTGCAGCAATCGCAGGACTCTGCGTCTAATGAAGAAAATATTGGTTGTGGCCTCAGATAAGGCGGAGATCAAAGGCTTTGAGAAGCATTTTCTCACTTTGGTCTCCGGAGTGGGGCCTATTCTTGCTTCCGCAAAGACTGCGGGAGAAATTGTAAAAAGCGGGGCTGAAGTCGTCATTAGCGTCGGAACCTGCGGAAGCCTCGGAAGGATCAAAAGGGGAGAGGTGGTGTCATTTTCCACAGTGGTCACCCCAGACCAAGATCTCTCTTCCATGCACCTTTCCCTGGGTGCAACCATTGATTGGAACCGCTCCACAATAAAAGAACTACGGACCGGGGACAGAAAATCCGGCCTTACACTTCTTTCCTCCGGTACATTTACATCTTCTTACAGGGATGCTTTCTCCCATTTTTCTCCAGACTGCGTAGATATGGAGGCCTATGGCGTGGGAATAGCGGCCCTCTCCTTGGGGATTCCTTTTTATGCAGTGAAGCTTGTCTCCGATATAGTCGGAGACCACTCTACAGTGGGGGACATCTCATTTTCTATGAGGGAAGGGAGAGAACGCCTTCTTGAGGTCCTTCTAGAGCTAAAAGATTCTCTTTGACTTTGTTTTCGTCCCTATATTTCAGCTGATCAGGAATAGGGGCAAGGGTAACCTCATCCAAGAATGAGTAGACTTTCTCCTTGTCCTTGTCCCAAATCTTCTCTGCTGCTTCCAAAAGGGAGTCTATGGCTTCCTTTGAGGTGTCATCAAGTTTAATCTTCTTCTCCAGAACTGGTTCCCAGATTCTGTCGACTCTTACTCCCTTGATGCTCTCGACGCCCGATAGTGATATCTCCATATTCGCACTGCTGTAGGCGGATGTTAAATGTGAGAGCCAATCAAGGTTTGTTGCATACTCCTCAGGGTGGAGTACGCAGCGTGGTGAGGCTGTGGAAAGGGAGAGGATTCTGAACTCATCTGCATTGGGGTATAGCTTTCTAGCCTCGATATATGTGGCGAGAATCGGGTTATTTGCAACCATTCCTCCGTCAACTAAAGTCAATCTTTCGTCTGTCTCCCTATCAATAAAGACAGCAGGGGAGAAATAAGTAGGAGCGGCGCTTGTGGCCCTTGCAGCCTCCCTTAGTAAGAAGCCATGGCTATCCCAAGACTTAAATACATAAGGGGCGCAGCCATCGGTGTTTGTGCTGACTGCCATTGTAGGAACTCTTGCTTCCGATAGGAGTGTATCCCCATACATTTCATCAAGAAACATTTCAAGCGGAGCTGTGTCATACTTGTCCCCAAGCATCTTCGACACCTTTCCCATAAGCTTCCATAGGCCTTTTGAGTCATCTGGAATAAAGATTCTGGAGCCATTTTCCGTGTATAGACTCAAAAGAGCCTCCGGGTCTCCAAGTCTTTCTATCTCACCTTTCTTGATGATTTCTGTGGTTTTTCTGAATCTTCCTTTCTCGACTATCTCGTTTACTTCCCAATCGTCGCCCTCTTCTTTCCTAAATCCAAGGTTATCGACAGGGGCGGTGAGGCCAAGGGCGATGAGGGCTCCGGTGCTGGTTCCTGAAACCAGATCGAAATATGAGTATAAAGGACGGAGGATGCCTCGTTCCTTCAGCTCCTCATTCATTTTTTTGAGAATGTAGGCTGGAACGATGCCCCTCATTCCTCCACCATCTATGGTGAGGATATATCTAACTTCCTTTTTCTCTTCTTCTTTTTTGTTGCGCCTCAAAAAGTCAAACCACATGGAAATAAAGATAATTCCCTTCCTTTTCTTTGAATAGTCCCCCGTGAATTTTAGAAAGAAAAAATTCTCAAAGAAGAGAAAGTGTCCAAAGAAACAAAATACACCCCCTCTCTTTCTAGACAAGGCAACAATCACTATAATGGTAGTATGTCGATTTTGGATGAATATAAAGAGTGTACTCTCTGCCCTAACATGTGTCGTGTAGACAGAACCCAAGGGGGAAAGGGAGTATGCAGACAGAGTGATAAAATAAAGATTGCCTGGTGCGGCCTACATAGAGGAGAGGAGCCGCCACTTGTTGGTGAGAAAGGCTCCGGTATGGTCTTCTTCACAGGTTGCCCACTGCATTGTGCATACTGCCAGAATCGTCAGATTTCAGGTAGCGACGGGGAAAACTGGGGAATCGAGGTGGAGGAGGATGAGCTGGTCTCATTGATCCTCGATTTAGAGAACATGGGGGCCACGACTCTTAACCTTGTTACCGGCACCCATTTTATCCCATCCATAACAAAAGCCATCGACAAGGCAAAAGAGAAGGGATTCTCCCTTCCTGTTGTGTGGAATAGCTCTGGGTATGAGAATATTCATGGCCTGGAGTTAATAGACCCATATATCGATATATATCTGTTGGATTGTAAGACACTATCAAAAAGGGTTGCAGGAGTATTCTGCGGAAGAAGTAACTACGCAGAGGCCATCACTCCTGTCATGGATTGGATCAAGGAGCGTCATAGCTACACTGATCTAGAGAAAATGAAGGGAACTATCATCAGGCACTTGGTCTTTCCAGGGACTGTCTGGGCTTCTGAGAAGTTTTTGAGGGTTTTCAGTGAGAAATATAAAGACAACTTCTATTTATCATTGATGTGTCAGTTTGTGCCGCCAAAAGAAGACCCAAGCTTAGTGGGAATAAGCGACGAGGAATATAATCATTTATTGGAAATAGTTGAAGAAATGGAAATTGAGGAAGGATTCGAGCAGGAGAAGAGCGACGATGACATCCTCTGGATTCCTGATTTTTCCCAGGATGTGCCATTCCCTTCTTCCTTTGCCGATCCTTCCCCTCTATTCTTGGAGCTTAAAAGATCGAAATCAGTCTGAGATAATTGTTCCTTCGAACTTCTCGCCCTTAAGAATCTTCAAGGTGTTCTCGATATCTCTGCCGTCAGCGCAGATGACACACATGCCTTCTTCCTCGGCGATTCCTGATGCCACAGGATCAAACGGGGCGTTTAAGCCTGGCTTCCACTCGTATCCAACCATCTTTCTGAAATCACTCCAGCTGATGGAGTCCAGAGGCTTTGCTTCAGGGTTCTTTCTTGGGTCATCTGTATAGACTTTCTTGATATTTGAAAGGTTAACCACCTTCTTCCCGCCGAAACGACGTGCAAGGTACACGGCATCGGTGTCTGTGCTGAAGCCTGGCTTCCATCCTGCCGCTACGAGTATTCTGTTCTCGAAGGCGATGTCTGCCGTAGGGTCTGTTACCACAGGGTCTGAGGTGTAATCAGAGAAAATGGCTCTCATGATTTCGCCATTGAGGTGGGTTGCCTTGATTCCAAGCCAATCCTGGGCTCCTGTGTCTTCGTTTCCTCTTACAGCCCTATATGCTTCCTGATAGATTCTGGCAGGAGCTCCGCCTCCACATACAAGAATAAGTTTTGCGTCTTTATTATCTTCCAGATACTTTACGATTGCTTCTCTGAAGGCTTTCAAAAATTCGGAATTTACTTTTTCCGGGGCGATTATAGATCCGCCCACTGATAGTACAGTCAGGTCCATTTTTACTTCTCCCTTTGGAGAGAATAACATAGTTTGGAGGTTATGAGAGTCATTTTTAAACAAAATGCCACAAAAACGTGTTGTAAATAATGGAGGATTAAAAATGATTAATCAACTCAACAACATTTTATTAGAGGGTACAACTGTAAATGACCCTGAGGTTGTGGCAACAAGTCTTACCACAAAGAAACGATTGGTTAAGTTCAATCTCGCAAATGACCAGTTTTGGAGAGACAGATCCGGCAATATGCAGCAGGATACTCTGTTTATTCCTATCCAGTGCTGGGGAGACCTAGGAGAAAGATGCCTCGAGAGAGTCAAGAAAGGAATGGCAGTCAGATGTCTCGGAAGACTGAGAATGTGTAGATGGGAGACAAAGAAGGGTGAGAGAAGAACCACAATGGAAGTCATCTGCACCCATCTTGAGTACAGACCACTCTCGAAAGGCACTGCAGGACAAGTGGAGATCATTGAAGATGAAACAGGTGAAAGCGATATGCTCAATGATTTTTCAGTGCTCTACGAATTCTAGTAGAAGAAGGGGCTCAGTCCCCTTCTTTATCCAGTATCTCTACGTCCGTCTTTCCGTCGATACTCTCAATGTTCACCTTGATGACTTCTTTCTGTGAAGTAGGGACATTCTTTCCGATGTAATCGGGGCGGATAGGAAGCTCTCTGTGTCCTCTGTCTATTAGGACGCAGAGAGAGATGCGCTTGGGCCTGCCTTTGGCAAAGATACTGTCAATGGCGGCTCTTGCTGTGCGCCCTGTATATAGTACGTCGTCAAAGATAATGACTTCTTTCCCATTTATATCCACAGGGAACTCGGAGCCTATGACTTCAGGCAGCTCTCCCTTTTTTGAGAGGTCGTCCCTATAAAAAGTAATATCCAAGGTACAGAAAGGAAGTTTTTTACCTGTATGCTTCTCTATATTGTCTCTGATGGTCTCTGCAATGGGTATTCCTCTTGTATGTATTCCAGCAAGGACTACTTTGTCCAAGTCCTCGCTTTTTTCGATTATTTCATAGGAGAGTCTCATGAGGGCTCTTTTGACTTCCGTTTCAGTGAGAATCTGTACTCTTTTTTTCATTTTTTTATCAGCCTCTTAATCTTGTTAAGCCATTTGGAATTCTTTTTCAACTCTTATTGACCATATTTATTTCCCTATGCTAGGATGCATCAGCAAAAAAAAGTCTTTAAGCTGGTACAGAGAGACCGGTAAGGCAAATAAATAAGTGGGGACAGTGGGCCCTGGTTTACTACAGTCTTACCGGAGGGGTGAGACCTTTTTTCTCCTTTATCAGCGAGACAAAGGAGCGACAGATGGATAACAACAACGGCGTCATCTACAACGCAAGGGAACTGGGAACAGGTAAGACTCTCCTTTTGGGTCTCCAGCACATGTTCGCAATGTTCGGAGCAACAGTACTTGTTCCAATCATCACAGGCCTCAGCGTCAGTTCAACCCTGCTTTTCGCAGGAATCGCAACACTCTTTATGCACCTTGTTACAGGAAGAAAGGTACCTGTATTCTTAGGTTCATCCTTTGCATTCCTTGGTGGATATGCAGCTGTAAAGGCAGCAGGTGTGGCTCTTGGATATACAGAAGCAGTCTCTCTTGTATATGCATGTGTCGGAGTCGCTTGTGCAGGTCTCATGTATCTTCTTCTTTCCTTGGTCTGCAAGATTTACGGAAGTAAGAATGTCATGAAGTTCTTCCCACCAGTTGTTACAGGACCAATCATCATTGCCATCGGTCTTAACTTGGCTCCTTCCGCCATCAACAACTGTACTACAAACTGGCTTGTCGCTCTTGTTGCAATCGTAGTGGTAATCGTCTGCAACATCTGGGGCAAGGGAATGATCAAGATTATTCCTATCCTTATCGGAGTAATCGCATCATATGTAGTTGCTCTCATTGTCGACCCATCTGCAAGAGCTGCTGTGGTAAGCGCAGTATCAGGCGCAGCTTGGTTCGGTTTCCCATTCAAGATGGAAAACACAGTCTTCGGACTCTTCTTCGGCGGTAACGTAAACTGGAGCTTCCTCCTTTCTTCCATCATCACTATTGTTCCAATCGCATTTGCAACAATGATGGAGCACGTTGGTGACATCTCAGCCATCGGCGGAACAGTCGGAAAGAACTTCATAGAGGATCCAGGTCTTCACAGAACTCTCATCGGAGACGGTGTGGGAACAGCAATCGCTTCCTTCTTCGGAGCTCCTGCAAACACAACTTATGGTGAGAACACAGGCGTCTTGGCTCTTACAAAGGTCTATGATCCATTCGTAATCAGACTTGCAGCAGTGTATGCAATCGTCCTCTCTTTCTGCCCTAAGTTTGCAGCTCTCATCGAAGCTATGCCAAGCGCAACTATCGGTGGTGTATCTATCATACTCTACGGTATGATCTCAGCCATCGGTGTCAGAAACGTTGTTGAAAACAAGACAAACTTCCAGGATTCAAGAAACGTCATCATCGCCGCTCTTATCCTCGGCCTT
Source organism: Spirochaetales bacterium (assembly GCA_022784805.1). Lineage (GTDB taxonomy): Bacteria > Spirochaetota > Spirochaetia > Sphaerochaetales > Sphaerochaetaceae > Ornithospirochaeta. The sequence continues at coordinate 415 of JALFYG010000103.1, read as the reverse complement.
GCCATCGGAATCTCCTACAGCACAGCTGGTGCAATCACATTCGGTTCCGTAAGCTTCTCCGGTCTTGCAGTTGCATCCATCGTAGGTATCGTACTCAATGCTGTCCTTCCTGGAAGAAGAAAGGAATACATGCCAAACGAAGATAACTCAAGTTCTCTTGGTAAGTATTGATTACAATACTCTTTCTTTGGGGCGGATTTTCCGCCCCTATTTTTATACTCCTTGGTATGGAGCGTAGTCGTTTTCCTCTCCAAATGTGCTGCGACGGGCCGCAGTGACAAAGAAATCATCGCTGGTTTCCGTGTCTATGGCCCCAGGGAGCCTCGATATTACACGGGATGAGGTGACAAGGGAGGAGTCGAAGGCGTCACCTTCCCACATTCCTGCTGATAGGGCTTCTTCATAGAGAGTCTTC